>JBBQWA010000034.1:0-19749 GCA_038211045.1 Gemmatales bacterium | reverse complement strand
GAAGCTCAAGTTGGTAGCCGCAGGCAATCCGGTCATGTCGAAGGTACCGGCTGTCGCTGTTGTCGGCGTGAAGCCGAACCTCAACGCCCCGAGTAGATCCACGGTTCCCGTGGGGGTGAATGTCCCTTGGCTGATCGTGATGCCGCCGCCCCCGGTGATGGCGCCCGAAAGGCCGATCACGACGGCCGTGGCGCGATTGATATGGTAGGCGCCGCCGGTGGCGATAAGGATATCATTGGCGGTCGGGATGGCTCCGACTGCGGTACCGTCACCGATGGTGAGCGTTCCGGCGCTGATGACGGTCGGCCCACCGTATACCGCGGTCGCGGTGAGGATTAGGTTGCCCGCACCGAACTTGGCGATCGTACTCGCGGGGCCACTGCTGGTGAGGGCCGTGGCGTAGGTGACGTTATTGGCTGCGGTCGCGACATTGATGTAGAACATCTGATCCGCGGGTACAGAATCGAAGCGGCTCGAATAATCTGCAACGTTGATACCGCTGTGCTGGAGGACGCCGCCACCGAAGGTGATGTTCCCGACTCCCGTACCCGTGCCGAGCGAACCGGCCAAGGTTGCGGAGAGTACGCCTGCATTGATGCCGATCGGCCCATCGAAGGTGTTGGCGGTGTTGCCGAGCACCAAGGTACCGGTGCCGGTCTTGGTCAGCCCTACGCCAACGCCGCTGACGATGCCACCGAGGGTGCTCGTGTTCAGGAAGCTGTTGACGTTGATCGTCCGGACGGCGCCGTTCAGGTTTACCGTGCCGTTGATGGTGACGCCATTGCCGGCCACCGTCGAAGCGTTGGCGATACCCGCGGTCGAACCGAAGGTGATGTTGCCCATCACCGAGAGGCTGTTGCCGATGGTCCGAATGGCAGTGCACGGCCAGCGCACATAAATAGCGAAGTTGGGTAGCCTTGCGCCCCGCTTCTCAACTCAATATCCTTGCGGCTCCCACTTCGCAAGGACGTTCCCCATGGCCAAGCTCGTCGACGTCGGCTCCATCGCCACCCACTTCGAATCCCTAGAATATCAGGGGGGTTTCAAGAGTGTGCCCCTTGCTTAAGGTGCAAGAGGTCGGGGGTTCAAATCCCCCCGGTTCAACTCGGAGAAACCGTTGAGAAATCAGCGGTTTCTTTCGTATTCGGGTTAATTCTGGTGCGATTGCCGATTGGCACCAATTGATACCACGATTTAGTCGTTTCACATTGCGAGCAGCACCATTTATTCGAGGGGTGCGTTCCCATCATTCGCACGTTGGCCCATGCGACCGCTGCGGTTTCCCGCTTGCTTGCCGGCCACGTACACCGCGAGATCGCGGCGCAGTTTCACCTCGTGATCTTCGCGGATGGTGCGGTATTGCAGCATCGCGTAACGCCGGGTGGCGAGCGCATCGGTGAAAGCTAGGCCCACCACGGCGAACACGAGAGCGACCACCGCGATCCAAAAGCCGCCCCAGAATTGCACGAAATGCTTGTTCTCGGGATCGAGCTTCGGCACCTCGACCTGGGCATTGGGATCGGGCTTCAACGCCTCCACCCGCTGTTCCATGCCGGAGAGGTACGCGCCGCCGATCATGCCGCCGATGACGACGAGAATGCAACCGGTGAGGAAGCGGCGGAGGTAACGCTTGCGGAAGTACGAACGATCGTCGCTGGGGAGAATGGCGGTCGCATTCAACCGGCGGAAGCCCCGCATTTGCGCGAGTGCCGCGACGAGGCCGAAGAGGATCAGCCCCCCGGCGAGGATCAATCCGGTGCTGGTTTGTGCGTTCACGGTGACTTCTTCATTTTCAGCCACGCCAAGGTCACGTTGCCCACTTGGGCCATTTGCCCGGCGGTGCATTTATCCGGCGTGTCGCTGAGCTTGTGCCAGTGTTCGTAATCGAAGTCGATGATGTCGATGGCGGGGATGCCCGCGTTTTGCAGCGAAACGTGATCGTCGCTCACATACAAGGAACGTTGGAACCCGCGAGTGAACTTGAACGACTTCGCCCCCATCGCCTCGGCCAGCTTCCATACTTCTAGCACCAATTGCGGGGCGCCTTCCCACGAGTGACCTTCCACCCGCAGGCTCGCCCCGTCGTGCCCCACCATATCGTAGTTGATCGCGGCGAGGTATTTGATGCCGGATTGTTTGGCGGTCTTGGCGTATTGATCGGCGAAGTGTTTCGAACCGAAGAAGTAATCGTCGTTGCCGTCCGGCCCGGAGAAGACGTATTCTTCGCCGTCGAACAAAACGAAATCGACACCCACTTCGCACCTGGAATCTTTCATGTGGTGGGCGAGTTCCATGAGCAGCGCAACGCCGGAGCCGCCATCGTTGGCGCTCACGAACGGTTTACCCCACTTCATGCGGTCGCCTTCCTGGTCGGCGAACGGGCGGGTGTCGTAATGGCATGAAAGGATGACGCGGGTCTTGCGTTCGGGGAACCACGAGACAATCAGGTTGGTCATGCCCACGGCTTCGCGCTTGCTCTTTTGCCGGGCTTGGAATTCCTGTTTCGACACTTTCCCGCCGAGATCGTCGAAGTGTTTGGTGAGCAATTCGATCTGTTTCTTCATACCTTCGGAACCGCTGACGCGCGAACCGAGGTCGCAGATTTGCTTGAGGTATTTGATGCTGCGTTCGCCGTCGAATTTCAGTTCGGCCGCGGGGATCGGGTTCACGCCGGGGGTTGGCACGCGATCTTCTCCGAATTGCACGGGCTTGGGCGGTGCGGCTTGCGGGCTTGCAGGTGCGCCGCAACCGAGGGGAAGGAAGAAGAACAGCACGAACGCGACCTTGCGTGGCATTTCCGATCCTCGGGATTATCTTGTTGCATTGTAGGGTTTATTGGGCCGTAAGCCGCGAATCAATCGCGAGTGATTTGGCTTCACCGATTGCGATTTTTGCGAAATCGGGGTGAGCGGGGTTTAGCAGATAGTTGAAGTGCTGCGGCACTCGGTCACTTAGAAGGATGACGCTCGGAACTTTCAAAATGGGTGAACGCGATTCGACTACCCATCGATCGCCGTGTGATGCGAGTCCTTTCGGGGCTTCCGGGCCGTACCAATTGGAAGGAAGTGTTTGAAGGTCGAGGACTTCAACAGCCGCTTCGAGGAATGTGATTTCAAACATCGAGTACGCTCGGATCAGTGCCCGATTTTCCAAATGAACCAGCACTTCCAAAACGGCGGACGCTGGGGAATCCGTCGTGTAAACGATTGCAGATACGGCCGAATTCCAACGCCCAGGATCGAGTTGCGAACCACGGCCCGTGAACGCGGTTTCAACCCATTTCGTTTTTACGATTCGCCAAGCTCTGCCGTTCACGAGAAAATCCCGTGTTCCAGTCGGCCGATGAGATGGAGGACTTCGTTGGCACCGACATTGGTCGTCGTCATTTCCAGTGGTGTTCTACCACCGAGAACCGAACGCTCCTTGTTCAGCCATTCGACCGTCGCTGCGATATCCCCTTCAAATAAATCTACCGCGTGTTCAAACACTGTTGCTAGTCGGTAAAGGCGTTCGGATTCATTATGAGTGAGTCTGCCGGTTTTTTTTCGATTCACCAATTGTCGCTTTTTGAGGGCGAGTGTCAAGCGGATCGTATCGAGTTTCAGGGTGCTCGCAAGTTTGAATGTCGAGATGGATTTGTAAGGAAATCCCGCGAGAATCGAGTCGTGAATGTCCATAGAAGTGAAATCGCTTAATCCCACCAAGCTCGCGGCCGTAATTTTTTGAGAGAGCTTAGGAGCGTCGATTGTCGAGGCAACCATGACTCAATCCTCTGAATAAATGGCGAGCGGTTGACAGACTGCTCGCCGAATTATAGCCACTCCATTGGAGCACCGCAATCATCACTTTACTTCCCGGCCTTGGCCGCGGCGTAGGCTTCGTCGGCCTTCTTCCAATTCACCACGTTCCACCACGCGTCGATGTAGCCGGCGCGGAGGTTCTGATACTTCAGGTAGTAGGCGTGTTCCCACACGTCGACGCCCAGCACTGGCACGAGGCCTTCCATCAGTGGGCTGTCTTGGTTCGGCTTCTTGATTGCCTTGAGGGCCGCTGCGGCGGGATCCCACACGAGCCAGCTCCAACCGCTGCCGAACTGCGTGAGGCCGTTCTGTTTGAACGTCTCTTTGAACTTGGCGAAGTCGCCGAAGGAGGCCTTGATAGCGTCGGACAAGGCGCCGCTCGGTTCGCCGCCGGCCGAGGGGGCCATGCTTTCCCAGAAGAAAGCGTGGTTGTGGTGGCCGCCGCCATTGTTGATGACCGCTGGGCGGATCGCCTCCGGCACGCTCTTGATCTCGCGCAACAGAGTGACGATATCCTTTGAGGAGAGTTCCGGGGCCGATTCGAGGGCCTTGTTCAGGTTGTCGATGTAGGCCTTGTGGTGCTTCTGGCTGTGGATTTCCATCGTCTTAGCGTCGATGTGGGGTTCCAAGGCGTCGAAGCCGTAGGGCAGGGCGGGGAGTGTGAAGGCCATGGTGATTGCTCCGGGTGGAAAGTGAACAGAATTAGATTAGGCATTCGTCATCGCTGGACAACCGAAGAGCGTTCCGCAGAATGGTGGACTGATGAACCCCGATTCGGAGATTCGCGTGACCGATTCGCCCGCCTTTGCCGCCGTACAGAAGAAAAAGATTACTTGGGTCGGGCCGTTGTTGAAGTACGGTTTGGCCATCGGCTTGCTGACGCTGATGATTTCGTTGAACTATTCCAAGTTGAAGGTGCTCTTCAGCCAAACGCCGCACTTGGTGCCGTTCGCCATTGCCGGGGGCGTCTATTTCGTCATCCTCGGGATGCAGTACATCCGTTGGTGGGTGCTGGTACGGGCGATCGGTTTGCCCTTCCGATTGCGAGACGCCGTGAGGTTGGGCCTGGTCGGCACGTTCTACAACACATTCCTTCCTGGGGCCGTCGGCGGGGACATCGTCAAAGCGATCTTCATTGCCAAGGGGCAAACCGAACGCAAAGCGGCGGCGGTCGCCACGGTCGTGGCAGATCGTTTGCTCGGCCTCTTCGGCTTACTCCTGTTCGGCTCGGCGGTCGGCGGGGCCTGCTGGATCGCCGGGGATCCCAAAATCGAAGGGAACAAGTCACTCCAGAATCTGATCCTCATTTGCACCGGCTTGGCGGGCAGCGGCTTGATCGGCTTCGTCGGCCTCGGATTCCTCCCCGCTTCCCGGCAGGATCGATTCGCGGATCGTTTGAAGGGGATCAAAAAAGTCGGCAATACACTCGCGGAACTATGGTTCACCGCCGTACAGTTCCGCCAGCGGCCGGGTGCGATTCTCTTGGGTGTACTTCTATCGGCGATCTCGCACACCGCGATGATTGTATCTTTCCATTACGCCGTGCGAATCTTCCCACCCCACGATCCCGCGCTCTTGGGCACGCTGCCGGAGCATTTCATTATCGCGCCGATCGGTTTCATCGTTCAAGCGATCATTCCCGTGCCGGGAGGCTTGGGCGCCGGCGAACTTTCCTTCGGAGCGCTCTATGCGATGATCCGAGGCAAGGAAGGCGAAGCTGTGGGCTTGGCCGGGCGGATGTCGCTGCGGGTAGTCGAGTGGACGCTGGGGCTGTTGGGTTACATCGTGTTCCTTTCGATGAAAGCGGAACTGCCGAAGGTGGAAGAAGAGAAGGTCGAAGGGGAAATCGAGAAAGCGACGCACTGATCGTTCGCCGCGAAGGAAATGCATAGCCATTTGATGAAATCCGTTTGAAATTCCCTTTTCAATCGTTACCGCCGAGGTAAACTTTGAGTATCTCCCTCCACCCCTTTCATCACACATGGGCATTCACGTGATCCCGCGCAGTTTTGCACTGTCCGCCTTCGGCGGGCTGGGATTTCTGGCCATCGCTTCGGCCTTGGAAACGGCACCGATGCCGCGTTTAGTCGATTCGTCGATTCAAAAAGCCGCACCAGTATCGCCGCCCACGAAGGTCGGCCCCGGCAGTCGATCCCCGATCCGCAAAGACGGCATGGCCCTCACTGGGCTTTCGCCCGCCAAGGTGTTCCCCGATCTTTGCAAGTACCGCTACCGCGCGAGTACACCCTCGGAGCAATGCCAAACGTACGTCGATCAAGCCCTCGGTTTCTACTACTCGTACGTGTGGATCGAAGCGGCCCGCTCGTTTGAAACGGCCCTCAAACACGATCCCGAATGCGCGTTCGCTTGGCTCGGATTGTACCGGGCGATGGATAAATGGGGCGGCGGCACCAAAGTGCCATCGGCGGCACCGTTCCTCGCCATCAGCGGTGGCCTCGGCCAAAGCAAGCTCCCGGATCGCTTCGGCAAACCGGCCAAAGAATACGCCCTCGAACAAGCCAAAACTCTCATGCCCAAGGCAAGCCACCGCGAACAACTGCTGATCACCGCGAAGCTGCAAGAAAAGGGCATGTGGCCCAACGTGCCGCCGGACGAACGCAAGAAGAAAGCCACGATCACCCTCGATGAACTGCTGACGCTTTACGAGGACGACGAAGAAGGCTGGTTCGCCCGGGCGCAAATCGCCGAGGGGCCGAATTCGAGCGTTCCTTTCTATAAGGCCCTATTGAAGGTGAACCCGATCAACCCGGCGGCGAACCACGAACTCGTTCACCACTATGAGAACATGCGTCGCCCGGCCCTCGGTTGGGTGAACGCCGAGAAGTACATCGAAAGCTCCCCAGGCATTCCGCACGCCTTCCATATGCAAGCCCATTTGGGCACCCGTATCGGCAAGTGGGGTCAAACTTGCGATTGGAGTTCCCGCGCCGTCGAATTGCAATTGGCGTACCACAAGTTCCAAGACGTTCGGCCGAGCGAAGATCACCAATTCGTACACCACTTGGAAATCCTGACGAAGAGCCTCGTGCACGATGGCCGATACGCGGACGCACTGAAGATCAAGAAGGTGGCCCAAGACAACGGTTATACCGGCGCCAGCTTCAAACACGAATGGTTCCGCATTGCATTGGGCCAACGCGACTGGGCCGAAGCGGGCAAGATGATCGAAGCCATGCGGAAGAGCGATAAGGCGGTGGCCGCGTACTACGGGGCGCTCATGGCGTTGGAAAAGGGAGATACCAAAGGTGCCCAAGCCGAACTCGACATCCTCCGCCAAGGCGGTGCGAAAGGTGTTTCAGGCAAAGGAGGCAACAAGAACGATTACCGCTTGTGGGAAGTGCAAGGGCGACTGATGTGCCAGCAAGGCAACGCCGATGCGGGCTGCAAGCTCTTCCGCCGCATCGTAGAGAAAACGAAGGACGATTTCAGCCATCACGCTTGGGGCGCCGGAGCCTACTACATGGAAACTTGGGGAACCGCCGCACTCGAAGGCGGCATCGCCGCTGAAGCGGAAGAAGGCTTCACGGAAGCCCTGGCTCACGATGCCGGGAGCGTTCGCGGTGCTTTGGGAATGTGGGCCTTGTGCGACCGCTTGGGCCGCAACGATGAAGCCAGCCGGTATTTGAAAGTGGCCGAACGCTGTTGGTCGAAAGCGGATCGCAAAGATTACGATGCGATCAAATCGGCGATGGCCCAACGGGCCGCCAAGGTACCCGCGGCCGTGGCCGCCGTTCCATCCGGCGAACCGAATCTCTCGGAGGGCGAACGGTGATTCGCATCGCATTCGTACTGTGCGCCTTGCCCTTGTGGTCGTTCGCGGCCCCGGTGAACTCCGGCGTGATCGTGGGCAAACGGCCGGGGCCATATAGTTTCCTCGTGGCCACCGGCCCCGAGCGCGGCAAACAAACTTGCTACATCTGCGAACAGGGCGTGAAACCCGCCGTGGTGATCTTCACCAGATCCCTCAACGATTCCGTCGGCAAGCTCTTGGCGAAACTCGATCCGCTGGTGATCGAAAAGAAGGATACCGGGTTCAAAGTCTGGCTCACGCAACTCACACCCAAGGCCGACCTCGAAGATCTCGGCAAGTGGGCGAAATCCCAAGGCATCAAGAACGCCCCGGTGGGCGCGTTCGAAGATGTGGACGGCCCGCCTTCTTACAAGCTCCACAACGATGCCGAGGTGACGATCCTGTTGTTCGTGAAGGAAAAGGTTGTGGCGAACTTCGCCTATCGCCCCGGTGAGTTCACCGAAAAACGCATCCCCGATGTGATGAAAGCGCTCCCCGGGTTGTTCGCGGGCATAGCGGCGAAGGGGGAATAAGAATGCTACAGTTAATTCCCTTCGGCCCCGCGGTTTGGGATAGGATGGTGGACGCCGTGGAAAAAGTCCGAGACCGGCTCCGCCGAGCGACTGCAATCCTGGAGGAAGCGGACATCCCTTATGCCGTCGTCGGCGGCAATGCGGTCGCAGCATGGGTTGCCCGCGTCGATCTAGCCGCAGTCCGAAACACGCAAGACGTCGATATCCTCATTCGCCGTGAGGATCTTCCGGCTGTAAAAATTGCCATGGAAGCCGCCGGTTTCATTTACCGTCACGCGGCGAGCATCGATATGTTCTTGGATGGGCCGGGCACCAAAGCGCGCGATGCGGTTCATCTGCTTTTTTCCAACGAACGAGTACGCCCCGATAGCATTGAACCGAACGCCGACGTGGAAGAATACGAGTCGAGCGAAGATGGTAAGTATCGCCACTTAAAGCTCGACGCCCTCGTGCGAATGAAACTCACTTCTTACCGGGATAAGGATAAGACCCACTTACGGGATTTCCTCGAAGTCGGCCTGATCGATTCGACATGGCCCGCGAAGTTCCGCCCCGAACTCGGCGAGCGCCTGCAGCGCCTCATCGACACCCCCGATGGTTGAGCTTCATGCGGACACGGCGGCGAATGGGGAATAAGCTGAGCCACGAAGCATAGTTGTGATCCCCACGAGCCTCCCCCATGCCAACAAAATACGTCATTGTCATCCCCGATGGTTGCGCCGACGATCCCGTTGCCAGCCTCGGGAATCGCACCCCGCTTCAAGCTGCGTATCTTCCAAACATGGATCGCGTAGCGACGCTCGGCGTGGTGGGGCTTTCCAACAACGTTCCCGCTTCGCAAACCCCCGCTTCGGATGTCGCCACGCTTTCGCTCTGCGGCTACGACCCGTTAAAGGTGTATACCGGTCGTGCGCCACTCGAAACCGCCGCGATGGGGATTCCCATCGGGCCGAACGATTATGCCATTCGATGTAACCTGATCCACGCTCCGAACGGCCTGATGGAGGATTTCACCGCCGGGCACATCGACAACGATTCCGGGCGTGCGTTGATCGAAACGATTCAGGCCGAACTCGGCGGCAAGGACGTGGCCGGGGGAACGCTGGAATTCCACGCCGGGGTGAGTTACCGGAACATCCTCGTGTGGCGCGGGCATTCGTCGGAGCGTTCGATTTTGGAAGGCACGAAGTGCCAGCCGCCGCACGACGTGCCCAACCAACCGATTGAAAAACATCTGCCGGTGGGCACCGGCCGCGAAATGCTCGTGGCCCTCATGGAAGCCAGCAAACCGATCCTCGCCAACCATCCCGCGAACAAGAAACGCATCGCGGCAGGCCAGAAACCGGCGACGCAGATTTGGCTCTGGGGCCAAGGCAAGGCCCCCGTCATCGAACTCTTCGAGCAAGTGTACGGCATCCGCGGGGCGATGATCTCTGCGGTCGATCTCGTCCGCGGCGTCGGTGCCCTCATGGGTTGGAAACGGATCGACGTGCCCGGTGCCACTGGCTACCTCGATACCGACTACGCGGCTAAGGGGCGTTACGCCATTGATGTGCTGAAGCACTTCGACATCGTCTGCGTCCATGTGGAAGCCCCGGACGAAGCTTCACACGAGGGCCGGGCCGACGAGAAAGTGAAAGCCCTCGAACGGATCGATACGCACATCGTCGGGCCGGTGCTCGAAGCGTTGCAGGAGTATCCGAGTTGGAAAATTCTGGTCGAACCCGATCACCGCACCACACTGGCGAGTCGGGCACATTCTTACGGAGCGGTGCCGTTCGCCGTGGCCGGTTCGGACGTTCCAGCCGATGATTCGACCGCGTATGATGAAAACACGGCCGCGGCCAGCGGTTTGAGCTTCGACCCAGGATGGCAATTAATGGGGTGGTTCTTAAATCGAAACTAACGAGCCAGTGTAGAATTGCAGTTGAACGTATAATTCTTAGAGATTTCAACGTGACGAAGGAAAACTTGAAACTCGCTTTGGATTTGTTCAATAAGCGCCGTCCCTGCAAGCTGTTCACGATCGTGTTAAACTCTGGCGAGCGATTGCAAGCGGATCATTCCGAAGCATTGTTTCACAGCGGCAGCGCCGGATTTTTCTTTGCGCCCGGAGATGCGCCGATCCTCTTCGACCACGACGGAATTACAAACGTTGTGGGCGATTTGGTCGAAAAGGAATCGTACCGATTTCAAAGCCGATAGAGTGATTCAATCCATCCGGAGAGCGCAATGCCGTTTCGCATCATGTTGGCTGCATTCATTGCGATAACTCCGGTTACCGCCGTGGCCGCCGAGAAGCCCACGATCATTCGTTGGTACGGCCAATCGTGCTTCCAAATCGAAGCCGCGAACGGCAAGATGATCGTCTTCGATCCGCATTCCATCCCCGCCTTCTCCGGCGCGAAGCCCGATGCCGATATCCTCCTCATCACCCACGAACACGACGACCACAACCAAGAAGCGGCCCTGCCCAAAAACGAAAAGCGCACCGTGCGGCGCGGACTGAAACCGATCAACGTGGCAAAAACGATCTTCGATTGGAACAAGATCGACGAGACCATCGACGGAATCGGCATCAAATCGTATGGCACATACCACGACGAAGAAGACGGCAAGAAGCGGGGCAAGAACGGCGTGTTCCTCGTGAAAGTCGATGGACTCACCATCTGCCACCTCGGCGATTTGGGCCACGAAATCACCGCGAAACAAGCCGAGGCGTGGGGGCCGATCGATGTACTCATGGTGCCGGTCGGCGGCATCTACACAATCAACGGTTCCACGGCCCGCAAAGTCGTGGATACCATCAAACCGCGAATGTTCGTCATCCCCATGCACTGCGGCGTAGAGGGCTACGACGATTTGCTGCCCGCCCGCGAATTCCTCGAAGACTACACCGACTTCAAAGATCTCAGCAAACTCACGAACGAATTTCAGATCCCTGCGGGCACCAAACCCGATCCGAAAGGGTACGGCGTCGTCGTGTTGGGATGGAAAGCCCCCGAGAAAAAGTAGCATTTTCTCCGGTTCGACGATTGAGATACCGCACACTCATGCGTTACCATGAGGAAATTGTGATTCGCATCACAGGGATTGGGAGGCGCGTGATGGGCCGATTTCGCATCCTTACTTCCATTGTCACTATTGCAGTTTTAGTTCCCGCACTCACCGGGGCGCCCCTCCCCAAAGAATTGAAGCAAGGCGATCAAGTTCGCATCGTCGGCATTTGGAAGCTCGTCGAATCCGGCAGCGACCTCAACGCCCTCAGCCCCGGCGACGGCAGCTCTTGGCGCTTCGACGCCGAGGGCAACGCGGCGATTGTTCGTCCCACCGGCAAAGCGGATAATGGCATAAAATACTCCATCGATCCGCGCGAAAGCCCCAAGCAATTCGATTGGATGCCGAGTTGGGGCAACTACCGCGGCTGTTACGCGCTTGAAGGTGATCGTTTGACCCTTTACCTCCGCAATGGCGACAAAAACAACCGCGTGCAGGAAGCCAAGCGGGCGGCGAATGTCGAAGTGTACAGTTTCGAACGGATGAAGTAACCGACATGACGGACGATTCCCCCGCCCGCCCCCTCCGCGATCATCTCGCCTTGGCCTTGGTTCCCGGCCTTGGGCCCAAACTCACCCGCGCCGTGCTCGAACACTTCGGCGATCCCGCAGCGGTGCTCCGCACTACGGTCGGCCAACTCGAAACCGTACCGTTGATAGGTTCCAAACTCGCGCGAAAGTTCCACGCATCCTTCGCTTCGTTGAACGTGGAGGAAGAATGGGTGCGGTTGCAGCGCTTCGCGGTGTCGGTATCGGTGTGGGGCGAAGCGAATTACCCGCAACGATTGCAAACGATCGACGATGCCCCGCAGTTGCTGTACTCGCGGGGCGAACTGTTGCTCGAAGATGAGAATGCCGTGGCACTCGTCGGTTCCCGGCAATGCACGCCGTACGGCAGGCGGATGGTTGAAAAGCTCGCCGCCGGGCTGGTGCGTGCGGGGTACACGGTGATCTCCGGCTTAGCCCGCGGTATCGATGGTTACGCACACAGAGCGGCCTTGGATGCGGGGGGCAGAACCGTGGCGGTGCTCGCCGGTGGGCTTTCTTCGATCTACCCGCCGGAACACGCCGAACTGGCCGATGCGATCGCAGCTCGCGGGGCATTACTCACGGAAACGCCGATGACGGTCGCTCCGCAACCGGGGATGTTCCCCGCTCGCAATCGGATCATCAGCGCCTTGAGTCGGGCAATCGTGGTGGTCGAAGCCAACGCGCGGAGCGGGGCGCTCATCACCGCCACGCACGCGGCGGAACAGGGGCGGGAAGTGTTCGTGTTGCCGGGCAACGCCGATAGCCCGGCGAGTGCGGGGTGTTTGGAACTCATCCGCAAAGGGGCGCGGATGATTCGTTCCGTAGAGGATATTCTCGAAGATCTGAAAGGGTTATCGCCGCCCGATCTTCCGAAGCCGATCGCCAAGCCGCGCGCCCGATCGCTTTTCGACGCCGAGCCGAATATTCCCGCACCGCAGGAATCGCAGGGGCGGCCACCCGCGGGGCTGGACGAAATTCAAATGAAGGTCTGGGAACTGCTCGCCGAACCGGTTCAAGCCGATGTGTTATCCCGCGAGTTGGGGAAGCCGATGGGGGAACTCGCCTCGATTCTGATGAAACTGGAGATGAAGAAAGTGATTCGCCGGATGCCGGGGAATGTCTACGCTCGCCGTTGAACTAATCGCTTCCGCCGATGCTTTTGCAATCCTCCGATTGTGTCCTAGATTTCTATGCCTCGTGGGGCGCCGCTGCGAAGCGGGCCAATTCGGGCGTTCGCAATCCTCGGCTCGCGCATGGTTCAGTATTTCCATTCCCCATCCCGTCGACTCACCGTAGCCCACGGGTTGAGCTTGGGAATTCTGTTCTCACCGGCCCTCGTTTTGGGCATCGCCGCCCACGAATACCGTTCCTACTCCCTGTTCATCGGGGCCATCGCCGAGATTCTGATCGCCTGCCTCGTGATTCGATCGAAAGAAGTTTGGCGACCCCCGGCAAGTGGCCTTACGATCCTTCTTTACGCCATCGGCCTCGGCTGGCTTTGGCTCGCCACGGGCACCGCTACCGATCCCGGCTTGCGTTTGGCGCGCGGCGGATTCATTTTGGTCGCCGTAATTTTGTTCGCAGTTCACGATCTCACTAAATCGGGAGTGGAACCGCGGCGGCGGGCCAATGCACTGACGCAGAAGTTGCTCGTGCGATTGCGTTGGCCGAACACGATGCTGGAATTCCAAGAAATCCCCGAAGTGCGGAAACTGCACGATGCGGTTCGTATCGATCCTTCGTTGGCGTTCGTGTTGGTCGAAGATCCGCGCCCCGATGTGCGGATCGCCGGGCTGATGGCACTGCAAGGCCGGAAGTACTGGCGTTGGGATGAAGCGTCGGTCGTACTGAAAACAGCCAGAACTTCGCGCGAGTCGGAAGTGCGGGCCTTGGCCTTGGCGGCACTCCACAACGCCGCTGGGGCCGAATTCCTAAGGAGTTTGTCGCCCTTCCTCAAAGACTCCTCGCCGGACGTCCGAAAAGTGGCGCTCGAAGTGATGATCACCGGTGGCGAACAGCGGTGGGGGTACATCCGCGAAGCGATCCGGTCGGTACTCGCCGATTCCTCGCTCGTCTCCGATGGGGCACTCCCCGGAGCAGCCGGGCGGCTCCCCGCCATCGCGTTGTGCGATCTCACCGCATGGGCCGTGGAACCCGCTCCCCTCGCGGAACGTTCGGTGCGAACCCTCCTCGCCCATTACAATCAAGCACTGTTGAACCCGGACAATTCCGATCTCGCCAAGGAACTCTGCCGGCAGGTGACCGAAGAAGTGACCCCGGCGGTTCTGCGCGTGGAGCTGGCCCACCTCATGCGGCACCGCCGCTGCATCCCCAACGAACAACTCGATCGCATGACCGACGCCGATCAACTGGGGCCGATTCGCCTTTTGGCCGCCGAGATCATTCTCTCGAGCGATCCCAACGATCACTCCGGCTTGGATGTACTCCGCGGCTTGGGGCGCCAATCGAACCGGGATACCGCCTTCGCCATCGCCCGGATTCTTCAAGGTTACGCGGGGATCGACTTCGGCCTTCCCCCCATCGGGATCGCACCGACGCCGAAGCAATCCGCGGAAGTAACGAAGAAGGTCGCCGCGTGGGCCCTTGGAAAAACCAGCGAAGATGCGCTGGACTTCACCCCGCTTCCTCAACAGCACGTGGATAGCCTGTACGGCCCGAGCAGCAACCCCGGAATGCGAACCAACGAAAGCTGGCAATCGCGGCGCTAATGGAATCCCGAGCGAACGGACTTCCAACTCGGGATACCGGTCGTTGCCAACGGCGGCCCTTCGCTGATGCTCGGCGTGAAGTTCAGCGAGATCTCGGATAGAAAAGCAACACGATCTTCGTGGGCGAGATGCATCTGACACCAGCCGAGATTATCCCCCGCATCATTCAAATGGGAATTTGAACCCATTTATGCCCCCGCACCCAGAGCATAAACCCCCATCCAAAGATCGAACGTTTCCACAGTATTGGCAAAGCATTACGGCAGATGCGTCGCTCAAGCCGACTTTTGTGCCCTCAGTTCCGCCCACCTACCCCCCCCGGGCACAATCGCATCGACTGTCGATTAATTCGACGGCAGATCATGAAATATCGACAAATTGTAGTGGCCACTCCCCTTCTTCATCCCATCAGCCGCATCCCGTTCTTCGTTAAACCGTCCACCAAGAAGCGCACGGCCCACGGGGCCATCGCATCGAAGTAGTCCCACGAGTGGCCGCCGGCGGAGGTGGTGAGATCGGCGGTGTGAGGCACGCCGAAGGCGGCGAGCTTCTCGTGCAGGCGGTCGTTGCCGCGGTACCAATCGTCGTCGGTGGGGTCGCAGGCGAAGCCGAGGGTGTGCGGCGTTCGCATACCGTTCAGGTGCAAGATGGCGGTATCCTGCCGGCAGGCTTCCTTGCTGCGGTACATGGCGTCGATGGAGAAGCCCCGGCCGTACCACTCGTGGTAATCGAAGGCGCTGGCCACCCCGGCCACAGCGGGGAACAGGTGCGGATGTTTCAAGCCGAGGCGGATCGCCCCTTGGCCCCCCATGCTGATGCCGAAACAGCCGAAAGCCTTTTCGGGCAATTGCCAGTGGGCGAGCATCCACGGCCGCACATGTTCGATGAGGTGGCGTTCCGCCGAGAGTTGGGGATCGAACTCGGCGCAGAGGCGATCGGCCCACCAACTCCGCCCGGTGAAGGGAACGCAACACGCGGCCCGCGCATCGGTGAGTGCTGCCGTATACGCCGCGTTCGACGAGAGCGATTCCAACCCGACGGCGTGCAGAAACAGCAAGGCGAATCTCGGCGAACCGCCGGGCGGGTCGAACACTTCGGCGGGCTTCTCCGCGATCTCGGTGCGTTGCCAACCGGGGAGCAAGGGGTTCACTTGAAAAAACTGACAATGCCGATGGCCAAGCCGATAACGCCGATGATGATCGCCAACCAAGTGAACCACTCCGGAAAAGGGTTCGCTCTTTGAACCGGCTGCGGCGTAGTCATCAGCGGCACGGGCAATTGCGGCAATTGCTCGGCGAGGGATTTCAAATCGCCATGCGGATTGCCGATGCCGGGGACCGTGAAACTGCTCCCCGTCATGGGCATCGAGGCTCCGGAACCGGAACTCAAGATCGGCGTGGGAATCGTCACCGGGGTGGAGGATCGGCTAATCACCCGCGGCGTTTCGGGCGAACTGATTTTCGGAACCGTATCGAGACTGTTCCTTGAAACCGAAGTTTCGAGCGACGCGGTGCTCGAAGGGATTTGCCCGGCTTCCGGTGAACGCGTGATGTTCCCCAACGGCCTCGAACCCTCCGCGGGCGCCAAATCGCGGAACTCGGGAACGCTGCGCAACGGGGAAAATTGCCCGTTCTTGGTGCGGCTCACCCGCACCGCCGCGAGATCGCCGAGGTTCCCGGCCGCGATGTTCTTGCGGATCGTATCGGCGGTGCCCTTCACCGTGCGCGGCATTCCCTGTTCGTTGAACACCATGTACCACACGGCCGCGAGATCCAGCGGCGGCGGCACCACATCCATCGGGGCGATTTGCAGCGGCTGCCCCGGCCTCCACGGGCTACCGGTGAGGTCTTCCATCAGCTCCCGGCAGTTCGCCGGGCGATGGGCCGCATTGTTCTTCATCGAGCGCCGAATGGCGAAATCGAATCGATCCGAAAGGAACGGTGCGAGCGCTTTGGGCGGCGGGAAGTCGTCTTTGGTCTTCTTCAACCAACAATCGAGGGGGCTGGTTTTGGCGAAGGGAACCGTGCCCGTCACCATCATGTAGAGCGTCGCGGCCACGGAATAGATGTCGCAGCGCACGTCGGCGTTCTTGGCATTGCGGAACTGTTCCGGGGCCATGAAGTGCGGCGTGCCCAAGCCCTTACCCGTGCGGGTGAGGTTCATTTCCGCGTCGATGTCTTTCACCAAGCCGAGATCCGTGAGCTTGGCGATGCCGTCGGGAGTTACGAGAATGTTATCCGGCTTCACATCGCGGTGGATGAGGCCCTGCTTGTGGGCGCTGTGCAAACCTTCGCACACTTGGGCGATGATCGAAAGCGCGGCCATTTCCCGCATCGCCCCTTCGCGTTCGACCTTTTCACCGAGCGAAAGACCGTCCACGTATTCCATCACGAGAAAGGGGGATGGCCCCAAGCCGTTGTATTCGATGGCTTTGACCACGTTCGGATGGTCGATCAGGCTGGCGGCGCGGAATTCTTGTTCGAACCGGCGGAGGAGAACCGGATTGCGGGCGGTTTCGGGGGGAATAATCTTGATGGCCACTTCGGCCCCGGTCTCGCGGTGACGTCCTTTGTAGACGGCACCCATGCCCCCCTCCGCGATCTTGAACACGATCTCGTAGTTGCCGATTTCGCGGAGGCCGGCTGGAGGACTTATCATAGTTCACAGCTCGGCGCGGAATTATTGCTGCGGATGGAACATTGGGATACACGCGCGGGATCGTCATTGCCATCATACTTCATACGTTCGCTCGATGCGCGGAAAAGTTTTGCAAATCGTTGCGCGGCGCGGATTTGACGGAAACGATACCGAAGGGGTAAGATGAACCGGGCACGGAATTGGGATGCTACCGGAAGTGCCAGCCGAACCGGTCGCACTTCTCGGCTTTGCCCGAACCGGCGCTTGCGTGTACCCGGAGTATCGGTCAGAATCAATATTCACACGGTCTGCCCCAGGGTGCGTTAGGAATTCGGAACCCTCGCCATGACGATCCTCGGCAAAGTCTTGCTTTTCTTCAACCTCATCGCGGCCGGGGCCGTCGTGTACTTCGCCACGCAATCGTGGACGGTTCGCCAGAACGAAAACTACACCGCCCTCAAGTACTACCTCTGGATCCAAGGCCTGCCGTCGGAGAGCGCCCCGATTCCCCCCATGCCGGCGGATCCCGCCGAGATTGATCAGACCCAAGTTCCCCTCGGCAGCGATAGCGACCCGTACCGCATGGGCCGGGGCCACTCGGTGTACTCGATTCCCTACGGCGTGTTGAAGAAGCATTTCGAGAACGCGGACAAAGGCCCCTATTCGAGCCCGAACCCCGCCAACTCCCGCAGCGGCGAAGTGAAACGGGTTCGGGAACTGCTCGAAAACACTATCGAAAGCATGAAGACCGATACGGAACGCCTCGCGTTCCTCGTGGGTAAATACGCCGGGCTTCGCTTTGAACCGGGGTTACTGATCTTGCTCGCCGATAGTTTCGAGGAGCGCGAAGCGTACCGCTCGTTGATTCGCAAGCCCTCGCATGCCGAAGATTTCTCGGCGGAGAAGGTCGAAGCCAACGCCAAGATGGCCCGGCAGGCTTTCGCCGCGAAGTTCGATGCGATTACGAATCCGCCGAACGCCGCCGCCCTCGCCGAGGAAACCACCAAGCTGCAAGACAAATTCAAGTTGGTGATGGAAGCGGACGCCGAAGCGAAGGTGGCCAACGATCGCCTCAAGGCGGCCACGCAAGCCTATCGCACGCTGTACGAACCGCTGCTGGCAAAATCGTTGGAAGTGAACTTCGTGGCCGACGCCGATACCAAAGCCGCCGTGGAGAAAGCCCGCGGCGAACAAGATGCCGCGTACGAAGCCTTCTTGAAGAAATCGGAAGCGAAGAAAGCGGCCCAATCGGCGTGGATGCTCCAACAGGCGTCCACCCGTTCCGCCGCGACCGATGAACCCGACCGTTTGCGCCGCACCATTCAGTTGATGATGGTGCTGGACAAAGGGGAATCGTGGCAGCGCCGCGTGGCAATCGTATTCGGCCTGAAGGATTACGTGGTGGCACTGCGGGATCGCGTCGAACGCCACACGGGCGCACGGCCGTACGCCCCCCGCCTCCGCCAGAAGATGGACGAAGAAACGGTCGAATTCAACACGATTTACGAACGCTCCAAAGAGGTGGCCATCGACCGCGACCGCCAACTCTACCGGCAGAAGGAAATCACCGACGCATTGAAACTGCAATTGAAGAACAGCACGGAACAACTCGCGCAAGCGAAGACGCAACACGACATGAAATCGGCCGACTTGAAAACCATCGAAGCCGAGGTGGCCGAACGGATCGGCGTGCAAACCCGCATCGAAGCCGACCTGTTCGACATTCAAAAGCAGATCGGCGACATGTTCCAACAGAATTACGAAATGGAAGCGAAGCTCGAACAGACCGAACGAAAACTGATCGGCGGACGTTAGTACTTGTTCCCCTCTCCCCAAGGAAAGAGGGGAGTAAGAATAAGGATTCAACATGACGTTTCTCGGCAAACTCCTCGTGATTCTCAACACCGTCTTCGCGGTGATGGTGATGATGTTTGCCATCACCAGTTACCTCAACCGCATCGATTGGGCCGCGGTCGAGTACGAACCGGGGAAAACGCTCGATGCCAAGGTGAAGGAACTCACCGACGAAATCAAAGTCGTGCAAACCTCGTACGGCCCCGCTCAAACCGCGACGGCCCAAGCCGAGGCCGATCTGGAATTCCGGCGCAAACGGATCGCCGAACGCCGCGAGGAAGCCAAGACGGGGACTTTCTACAGCCAATATTCCGAACCCGGTGAGAAGATCGACATTCCCTCCGGCGATCTGCGCGATGATCCATCCGATCCGTTGATTACCAGCTACCGCCAAATCTGGGGCAAGCTGCCGAAGGAGAAGCTGATCTACGGCGTGGATAAAGCCCCGATCAAGGGCCTCGATACCTTGCAGAAGGAACTCAACGCCCAAATCGCCGACGCCGTGACGTATTCGGACGAACTCGCCAAGAACATCGAGGAAACTAACAAGGTTCTCAAGGAACTCGGCGATTTCAAAATCCGCATCGAACGCCAAGGCCGCATCCGCGAAGAACTCACCAACGAGCGCGAGTACCTTTCGGATGCCCGCGTGAACTACGATGAACAATTGGTGACGCTGACGAAACGCAACAAACAATTGCTCGCCCGTTTGGCGAGCTACGATAGAAAATAAAGGGATTTCGGTGAGCCGGGTCGCGTGAGCTCCCGGAGTTTTTGGACAACGGCACTCCGGGCGCT
>JBBQWA010000033.1:0-19866 GCA_038211045.1 Gemmatales bacterium | reverse complement strand
GCCCCCGCAGCCGTTGTAACGATGCCCGCCAAGGAAATGCCGAAGACGGAAGAACCCAAGAAGTAATCGAACGAAGATCTGCGGGACGATTCCAACGCATGAGGCGAGCGAAGGAATCGGGCCGCGACAATCTCGATCATGGGCCGTGCGTTCTTCGGAACGCCCGGCTTTTTTCGTTAAAGTAGGAATGCGCTGGCACAGAGGAAGAAAACTGCGATCCCGGTGATATCGACAAAGGTGGCCACGAAAGGCCCCGAGGCCACGGCCGGATCCAATCCGAATTGTTTGAACACGAGCGGTAAGCAGGTGCCGATGAGTGTTCCCCACAAGCAGATAAAGAGTACCGATAGCCCGACCACCCAGCCGAGTTTGGAAGAATCCACGGGGGCACTGCGAAATTGCGAACCGGCGGGTACGGTGAGTACGTGTTGGTTTCCGAGTCGACTAATTTCCGGGGATTCGCCGTGCTTCAATCGCACCGTTTGGAATTTATCCGAATCGGTTTCTAGGCGTGTCCCTTTCGGTAATTCGTAATCGCCATTCGCGAGTGGTTCGATCGACGCTCCTTCCGGCAACACGGCCACGACACGGTTGGCCACGGTTTCCGGCCCTCCCCGGGTGTCGTTGGAAGTGAACGCTCCGCGGAAAAAGCCGATCAACCCGAGGGTGAGGCCGAGCGCCAATCCCATCAGAATTTCCCTGCGGATCAGGCGGAGATAATCGGTTCGAGTCACCTCGCCGAGTGCGAGTGCCCGCGTGACGAGGGTCGAAGCCTGCGAACCGGAATTGCCACCCGTGGAGATTGCCAGCGGTATGAACAGGCTAAGAACGACCACTTGGGCGATGAGTTCCTCGAATTGCTTCAATACCGTGAAGGTTCCGAGTTCGGCCACGAACAACAGGGAAAGCCAGAACGCCCGACTGCGGTAAATCTTGAAAAAACTGGCTTCCAAATACCCTTCGCGCAGCGGCGTCACGCCCCCTTGCCGTTGCAAGTCTTCCGTGGCTTCTTCTTGGACCACGTCGAGCGCGTCGTCGTGCGTCACGATGCCCAACATGCCGCCGTTATCGTCGAGCACCGGTACGGCGATGAAGTCGTAACGGGCCAGCAACTCTGCGGCGGCTTGCCGATCGTCGGAATACTTCAGCGAAACCAATTCTTCTTCCATCAACTCCGAAAGCAGCTTATGCCTCGGGGCCAAAATCAAATCCCGCAACGAGATGATGCCCAAGAGGTGCCTCGGAGCCAAGGCTCCATCGGGCCGGCGCTTGGCCTCATCGAGCACGTAGATGTAGTAGATCGTTTCGCGGTCCGGGGCTTGCTGCCGCAGTTGATCCACGGCTTCGGCGGCGGTGAGGTTCGGCGGGAGCCACGCGTAATCGGTCGTCAGCATCGCGCCGACGGTGCCTTCTTCGTAATCGATCAGCGTTTTGATGTCGCGGCGGTCGGCGTCGTCCACGAGCCGCAGCAAGTTCTCGCTCACGCGGCGGGGTAAGCGCCGCAGCAAATCGACGCGGTCGTCGTGGCTCATCTTCTCGATCAATCGGCCGACCTGCGGGCGGGCCGTGTTTTCGACCATTTGCTCTTGTAATTCGATCGGCAGGTATTCAAAGATTGCGGCTTGGGTGCGAATATCGGCATCGCTGATGAGTTGCCAAACGTCTTCCGGGGCGAAGTCTTCTTCCACGGCCTCGGCGATGGTGGCCGGGTGGAGTTCTTCGCAGAGCGCAGCCATTCCCACGGTATCGTGCTGGGCGAGCATATCCCGGATTTCCGGGCTGAAGAGCGAGTGGGGCATACTGCACGTTTCAAAGGGCGTGTTTCGTTCTATCGGCTTTTTTAGGTTGAAGCGTGCGATGAACCATACGGAATGCCGGGCAACGCGCCGAAATACTCGGCCACAAATTGATAACACTCCCGTCGCTCATGATTTCCATGGGATATTCGCACTGTTGTTCATCTTCAACCGAGCATCGCATTATCGATCAACCTGGTGGTTCCCAAGAACACCGCGACCGCGGCGAGGGCCGGGCAATCCAAACGGCCCACCGATTCCAACGTTTCCGCATCGCGGATCTCGGCGTAATCGAGGCGGGCACCGGGGATGGCCGCCAACTCGGCTTGCAATGCACTTTCCAATCGGGCCGCATCGGTTTCACCATGGTTCACCCGCGTTTGAATCGTTCGGAGTGCCCGATAAATCTTCGGGGCCTGCGCCCGATCCTCCGCGGTGAGATAGCGGTTCCGCGAACTCATCGCCAAGCCGTCGGCTTCGCGCACGGTCGGCTCGATTTGCATCCGCACCGGCACGTTCAAATCCTTCGCCATCTTCTTCAGAATGATCGATTGTTGAGCGTCCTTCGCGCCGAAGATTGCCACTTCGGGTTGCACGATGTTGAAGAGCTTCAAAACCACCGTACACACGCCGCGGAAATGCCCCGGCCGGCGCGGCCCGCACAGCACGCCATCCAACCCCGGAACCTCGACGAACGCCACGGTGCCGGCCGGGTACATCTCCTCGGCGTTCGGGGCGAAGATCGCATGGGCACCGGCTTCCGCGGAGATCGCGCGATCCGATTCCAACGTGCGCGGGTACTTGGCGAAGTCTTCTTTCGGCCCGAACTGCGTGGGGTTCACGAAGATGCTCACCACCGCGAACTCGGCGGCCTCCGCCGCCGCGCGGATCAGCGCCGCATGGCCTTCGTGCAAGGCTCCCATAGTGGGCACGAGCGCCACTTTCTTGCCCGCGCAGGCGAGGCGAATCTCGGGAACGGTAGTGCAAATGGGAATGGGCATGAGTATGTTGTATCGAAGGCAATGCCCCGCGTTTTGCCGACTTTCCCCGAGGTGCCCCGTGATCGAACCCGCGTTTCGATACTGCATTCTTCTCGCGTCTTTCGCATTTGCAAGTGCAGCGGTTCAATCGGCGGAACCGCCGCGCACGCCGAACATCGTGATCCTCTACGCGGACGACATGGGATACGGCGACCTCGGCGTGCAGAACCCCGATTCCAAAATCCCCACGCCGAACTTGGATCGCTTGGCGAAGGATGGCCGGCGGTTCACCGATGCCCATTCTTCTTCGGGCGTCTGCACGCCGAGCCGGTACGCGCTGCTCGAAGGCCGCTACCATTGGCGGAAGTTCCACGGGATCGTGAATACTTTCGGTCAACCGGTGCTCGATGCGGATCGAACCATCCTACCGGAGTTCCTGAAAGAAAAGGGCTACCGAACCGCGTGCATTGGCAAGTGGCACCTCGGCTGGGATTGGGAATCGATCCGCAAGGCGAAAGGCGTGGCCCCCGAAGCCTTCGATTGGTCGAAGCCGATTCCGGGCGGGCCGCTTTCCCACGGCTTCGAGTACTACTTCGGCGACGACGTTCCCAATTTCCCCCCTTACACGTGGTTCGAGAACGATCGCGTTAAGGACGTTCCCACGGTTCCGCTCGCCTCGAAGGGTAAAACGGCGGAAGGCGATTGGGAAGCCCGCCCCGGCCCTTCCGTGAAAGATTGGGACTTCCACGCCGTGATGCCGAAGCTCACCGAGAAGGCCGTCGAGTGGATCGGCAAGCAGAACAAAGAGAAGCCGTTCTTCCTGTACTTCCCGTTCACCTCGCCGCACGCGCCGATCGTGCCGACGCACGATTACGTCGGCAAGTCGAAGGCGAACGGCTACGGGGATTTCGTCGTTCAGACCGATGCCACTGTGGGGGCCGTGCTCGCGGCCCTCGAAAAGCATGGCTTGGCGGAGAATACGCTCGTGATCTTCAGTTCGGATAACGGCCCGGAACATTACGCGTACGATCGCCTGAAGAATTTCCAGCACCGCAGTTCGGGGCCGCTCCGCGGAGGCAAGCGCGACATCTGGGAAGGGGGGCACCGCGTGCCGATGATCGTCCGTTGGCCGGGGAAGGTTCCGGCGGGAACGGTGTCGGATGCGCTCGTCAGCCAGATCGATCTCTTCGCCAGCATCGCTTCCTTAGTCGGCCACACCATCCCGGCGGGCAACGCCGAGGATAGTTTCAATCAACTGCCGCTATTCCTGGGGGAGAACAAAAGTGCCCGCGATACGTTGGTTCACAACACCAACGCGAACGGCTACGCCCTGCGTTACGGCGATTGGGTACTCATCAATGCGAAATCGGGCGGCGTGACCAAAGTACCCGCGTGGTACGACGAACTCAACGGCTACATACCGAACCCGCACCCCGGCGAGCTTTACAACTTGAAGGACGACCTCGCCCAGAAGAAGAACCTCTACGGCGAGAAGCCGGACATCGTGGCAGATTTGAAAGATCGCCTCGACAGGGTTCGAGCGAAGGGCCAAGTGCGGTGAGCGAATTCCCAGTTAGCCCCCGGTGAAAGGGTCGCCGCAGGTGAGCAGCACCGGGGGCGAATTCACAAAGCTTCGGGTTAAACACGACCGCCGTTCGCCATTTTCGCTCCGTAGGTATGCGAAACTAGCCGCGTCATTATCATTTCCCCATTACGAACCCGCTGTACCTCTAGGGCCGCCGATGCTCCGTTCCCGACCCGTGTTCGATCTCGTACTCGTGAGTTTGTTGATTCTCTTTCTCGAACTCGCCTTGATCCGATGGTTCCCTGCGCACGTCGTGTTCCTGTCCTTCTTCACCAACATCGTTCTGCTGGCCACGTTCGTGGGGATGTCGATCGGTTGCTTGCTCGCCACGCGGAAAGTGCGGCACATCGCGTTCACGCCGTTCTTCATCATCACAGCATTGTTCATCGGCGGCTTGATCGATCAGAACATCGAGCAATTCAAACGCATCACGGACGTCGGCAACCAGAACAACCCGGATGTGATCTTCTTCGGCGCCGAATCGGTGGAAAGCGGCAACGTGGAATTCACGGTGCCCATCGAAGCGATGGCCGGGCTATTCTTCTTGCTGGCCGGGGCCTGCATGGTGGGGCCGGGGCAGGAACTCGGCCGGGCGTTCAACCGGATCGCCAACCGCACCGCGGCTTACGCTGCGGATCTCTGCGGCAGCCTCATCGGCATCGCGCTCTTCGCGGTCTTCTCGTACATGCAATCGCCGCCAATCTACTGGTTCACGGCCATCGCCGCGATGATGCTGCACTTCTTGTGGCGGCCCGATCCCGATGCCGCTTCCGGGGCGAAGCGAACCCCCTTCCAATGGTTGGCCATTCTGGCACTGCTCACCTCGCCGATCCTGAGCGTGTTCACGTCGTATCAGTTCTCGAATGATCCCAACGCGATCGGGGTGCGGTGGTCACCGTATTACCGGATCGAATTTGAACCGGTCAAGAAGGTCATCCAAACCAACGGCACCGGTCACCAGCAGATGATCGCCCGGGGCGAACCTTCGCAATCCCCGTACGATCTGCCGTATTTATTCCAACGGGAGTTGAAGCGGCCGGAGTATCGGCGGATACTCGTGATCGGCGCGGGTTCCGGGAACGATATCTCGCGGGCACTCTATTGGTGCGGGCCGAACACTCGAATCGACGCCGTCGAAATCGATCCCGTGATCCAAAAGCTCGGG
Source organism: Gemmatales bacterium (assembly GCA_038211045.1). Classification (GTDB taxonomy): domain Bacteria; phylum Planctomycetota; class Planctomycetia; order Gemmatales; family Gemmataceae; genus JALHQU01. The sequence goes on along the minus strand of JBBQWA010000033.1, from coordinate 14,340 downwards.
GCAACGTACCACCCGAACCGACCGTACGACGATCCGCGAATCTCGCTCCATTTGAACGATGGCCGCAATTTCCTGCGTTCGTGCGAGCCGGGCACCTACGATCTCGTGATCTTCGCCCTCGTCGATTCGTTGGTGCTGCACACCGGTTACAGCAGCGGGGTTCGCCTCGAAAGTTACCTTTTCACGGTCGAATCCTTCGAGGACGTGAAGCGGGCATTGAAACCGGACGGTATCTGCGCCGTGTATAACTTCTTCCGCCAAGGTTGGCTCGTGGCCCGCATCCGCGAACAAATGCGCCGAGTGTTCGAGTACGATCCGGTGGTGCTGCTCGATCCGCCGTACAAGCGGGGGGAACAGTTGCCGATGAACCACAATTTCGGTTCGGCGGGCATCGGTTTCTTTTTCGCCGGGCGGCGGGAAGCCATCGAACCGCTGCGTGCGAAGTTCGCCACGGAAAGCTTCTGGGTGCCGGGGCAATCGGGGATGAGCAAAGACCTGCCGGGACGTTTCTCGGCCACGCAGCCAACGGAAATCTACACCGATCGCAAAGACGTGGTGGATGCGCGGGAAGCCAACCGCCCGATGTGGGTTGCCCTGAAGGAAACGGCGGTCGAAGATTCTCAAGCGAGTGCAGAACCGTTGCGCCTCGCGTCGGACGATTGGCCCTTCTTGTATGTAAAGGAACCCCACATCCCGAAGCTCACGATGCGCTCGGTGGGCCTCATCTTCGTACTCTCGGTTCTGCTTTGGTTCCTGTTCGCCCCGTGGGGCCGTCCGAAAGCGGTGTCCGCAGCCGACGCTCCCGCGCCCCTCGAATGGGGTTTGCTCGCCCGTTCATTCCTGCTCGGCGCCGGCTTCATGTTGATCGAAACCAAGGCCGTGGTGCAGATGGCGTTACTCTTCGGCAGCACTTGGAACGTCAATACTTTCGTATTCGCGTCGATCCTCGCGATGGCGCTCCTCGGCAACCTCTACGCCGGGTGGGTGAAGCCGAAGCGGCTCGAACCCTATTACCTCGGCCTGATCCTCGCCATCGGGTTGAACTTGCTCATTCCGTTGAAGGTATTCCTCGGGTTGAATCCGATCGTGCAGGCCGTGGCTTCATGTTCGATGGTATTCGCCCCCGTACTCTTCGCCGGGGTGATCTTCCCCACGACGTTCGCCCGCAGTGCCCGCCCCGATCTGTTCTTCGGGGCCAACGTGGCCGGGGCGCTGGTGGGCGGCCTGGCCGAGAACGCCTCGATGGTGCTGGGTTTCCGGTTGTTGATGATCGTTGCCCTCGTCTTCTACGCCGGTAGCGCACTGTTCGGGAACAAGCGGGCAGCGGCGGCCGATTGAAATTGCATCCGGGTTGCGAATAGAATAGGGTTATGCGGAATGCTACCGATTCGGAGGCGGAGATGCTGGAAGCCCAATCGTCCGAAGATCGGCCCCGGCGGGGCGGCCGAAGCACGATGGCCCCGATGGTCGTACGTTCCGGCCGAGAACACATCAGCGTCGAACTAGCGACCACCATTTTCCGCCACATGGTTCGCACCCGAACGTTGGAAGAACGCAGTATCCGAATGTCCAAATCGGGCGAAGCCTTCTTCTGGACGGGCGGCCCCGGCGAAGAGGCGATGAACGTCTGCTTCGGATTGCAACTGCACAAAGGCCAAGGCCCCGATTTCGATTACCTCCACCTCCACTACCGCAACGCCGGCATGCTCATGGCCATGGGCATGCCCATGATCGACCACCTCCGCCAATTGGCCATGACCGGAACCGACAAGCACAGCCGAGGCCGCAACTTCGTGGGGCATTATGCCATGCCCGAATGGAATGTGATGCCCGTGACCAGCGTGCTCGAAATCCAAATGGTGATGGCCCTCGGCACCGCCCACGTGCAACGCCGCCACGGCGGCGAAGGCTTGAGCCTCGCCGTATCCGGCGATGCGGGAACCGCCGAGGGGGATTTCGAGAGTTGTCTGCTTTGGAGTTCCCGCCCGGGCAACGAACTCCCGGTGCTGATCCTCGTGGCCAACAATGGCTTCGGAATTTCCACGCCGCACAGCTCGCAACATTCAGTCAAACGCATTGCCGATCGTGCCCTGCCCTACGGTATCGAAGCCGAACAGGTCGACGGCAACGATGCCGTGGCCATGTGGGCCGCCACCGAACGCGCGATGACTTACATCCGTACGCACCGCAAGCCCTACCTGCTCGAAGCGATGGTAAGCCGCTTGTACGGCCACAGTTCCAGCAGCGGCGCCCAGCGGGAATGGGACCAAGAAGATTGCGTGGCACTCTTCGAGCAGAAACTCCTCGATTCGCACGCCCTAGATGCGGACGGCGTGCGGACGATCCGCGAGGAAGCCAAGGCCGAGGTCGATGAAGCCGTGGTGAAGGCCACGGCGGAGCCGAAGCCGAGCAAACACGACGTGTATCGCGATACCTACGCCGCCAGTACGGTCGATGCGGTGTACCCCGGCGATTACACTGGATTACCGCAACGGAGGAAGGACTAATGGCTACCACATTCGCATCGCTGGGATTGGATCATTTGTCGGAAGATGACAAGTGGGAACTCGTGCGCGAACTGAGTGATGAATTGGAAGAATCGCGCGGAATTCCAGGCGGCTTCGCTACTCGGGAAGAACTGCATGCCGAACTACGGCGTCGAGCTGCCGCGGATGACGCAAATCCGGAAGCCGCACGAGATTTTCATGAAATCTACGACGAAGTCATGGCCGAATTGGACGCATCTGAAAAGGTGAAATGATGCGTACCTATCGGATGACACCCGAAGCGGAATGCGATTTCCGGTCGGCGGTTCGTTGGTATCGAAAAGTACGATCCGACCTGGGCAGGCGATTCTCAATAGCCGTTCTTAAGGAATTGGATCGCATCGTCGCATCACCCGAGTATTGGCCCATCGAATGCGACGATACTCGGCGGGCAATCCTTGATCCGTGGCCCTATTCCATTTTCTACCGTGTACCGACCAATTCGATCCGGATCACATCCGTTATCCATAACTCCCGCGATCCTCGAGAATGGATGGGTCGCACTTAAATGGCAACCCTCGTCCAAGCCGTTCGGCTCGCCCTCCACTACGGCGAGACCCACCTCGGGGTGACCGATATCTTCGGCGAAGACGTCGGCGCGCCGCTCGGCGGCGTGTTCACCGCCACGCAAGGCCTCCGCACCGCTTGGAACACCCCGCTCGACGAACGCGGCATCCTCGGCACCGCCATGGGTATCGCCTATGCCGGGGGCAAACCGGTGTGCGAAATCCAATTCTGCGATTACGCCTTCAACGCCATCGATCTGCTCAAAGTCGCGGGGAACCAGCGTTGGAGCGGCGCGGGCAACTTCCCAATGCCCATCGTGGTGATGATGCCGAACGGGGCCGGCATCCACGGCAGCATCTACCACTCGCACAGCTTCGAGAGTTGGGCTTCGCGGCTGCCGGGTTGGAAGATCGTGATGCCTTCCAACGCCTACGATGCCTACGGCCTCATGCTTTCCGCCATCGCCGACCCCAACCCGGTGATGGTGTTGCTGCCCAAGGCCCTCATGAGGGTGAAAGGGGAAAAACGCATCCCCGGCGAACCGGCCGACGCCGAGGAACTCGGCCGCTTGATCGATGCCCCCCTCGGCGATCGCAGCCGGTGGCAACCGGCGTGGCCCGAAGTGCAGGAACTCTTCCTGCCGCTCGGCAAAGCGGAACTCGTACGCGCCGGCGGCGATGCCACGGTGGTTTCTTACGGTCGGCCCTTGCCCCTGTGCGCGAAAGCGGCGGACGAACTCACCCGCGACTTCGGCTACCGCTACGACGTGATCGACCTGCGCACAATCTTCCCTTACGATTGGGATGCGATCTCGCGCAGCGTGGAGAAGACCGGCCGATTGCTGATCGTGAACGAAGATACGGAAGTGACCAACTTCGGTGAACACCTGCTGAGGAGGGCCGTCGATGAACACTTCTACGAGATGTTGGTGAAGCCGCGAGTTTTGCAAGGCGAACACGTGCCCGGTATCGGCATCAGCCAAGTGTACGAGGATACCTCCGTGCCACAGTACGCGAACATTCGCCAAGCCATGCGCGAACTCGCCGTCGAGAAGGTGTGATGGAACCGTTCACCAATCCCGAGCACATTGCGATCCGACTGCTCCATCGGGACGGCGGCATCGCGAATGCAACGGTCACGCATGGAGACGAAACGCATCGACTGTTGCTGGAATTCGATGGCGTGACGTACGATGAAACCGCACAAGACATCTTCGACGCGTTCGGAAAGATCCGTAAACGCCTCGAAGCAATTGGGTACCGTCCGTTGTGCTACGGTGCAGCGTTGAACTGTTACCCGTCGCCGATGAGCAGCGACATGGGCGGCGGCACGAAACTCTATCGCTTGAGGCTCGGAGAACAGGGCAAGCTCGCGAACCTCGTCGGCATCTTCGATGCGGAACCTGGGTTGGTGCCTGTGACCGTGGAAGAACAGAACGCGTTTTACGAGGAGTGGCTGGAAAGCTTGAGCAAGTAGCTTCGCGTGAAATTCAACCGTCTCCGCCTTCCGCCGGTGGATGCCGCCCCCGTTCAGTTTCTTCTGCCCTGATGGCAACGATCAACGTCCGATTCAGTGCTAGGGCTTTAACAGTGGCTCGACCCGTCGCGGTGAGTGGCTCCACTTCCAAACCCTCCCAACGAAAGTGTTCAATCCAACTTTGCAATCTCGGATTGAATAATGGCGTCAGCTCTTCGGACATCGGATCGGGTGCCGACTGCCTTGCGCCTTTCCGCAAGGAACACGACACGCAAGCCAGCGCGAGATTATTCAATTCGGTCGGGCCGTCGGCGTTGCGCGGCTGCACATGGTCGACATGGAAAGCCGCTTCTTGGCCCGCTTGCGACAAACCACAATATTCGCAGCGGTTGACGGCCCTTTGGGTCACCTGCAAACGGAGTCGAGTGGGAATGTCGCTCACGCCGCCACCCGTTCGGCACGCAACCGGAGCAAGGTCAGCAACTCCGCCATTTCCACCAAACCCTCGGCTTCCTCGCGCTCTATGGGTGTGAGCTCTTGCCCCGCATCTTGGCGGTCGAGGAGGGAACGCAATCGGGCCGCGACTCCCGCGGGAAGTCGGAATTTCGCCAAATCCGCAGGTTCATCGATTGCTAGCGTCATGGGCATTGAACAACTCCAGTTGGAAGTATCATTTTCACCGCGACGGGTTGCAACTTCAACGGCGAATTTCCCCGCGGCGCAGTTACAATACCCCGCACACTCCCCGGGGCGTTCCATGCTTCCGTACCAACCCACCCGCCGGGCCGCACTCCGCATCGGCGGGGCCGGCCTCCTCAGCCTGCCGCAACTCCTCGCCGATGAACACTTCTACGAGATGTTGGTGAAGCCGCGAGTTTTGCAAGGCGAACACGTGCCCGGTATCGGCATCAGCCAAGTGTACGAGGATACCTCCGTGCCACAGTACGCGAACATTCGCCCGCTTCAATAAGCCCGACCAAGAGCCTTACGAAACGGACTCTGGCCGCCGCCCCTTTCGGGGCGTGGCAAGTCCGCTTTAGTAAAAACACCGTAAGCAGCGAAGCCTACGTTTGGTCGGTTTGCTGGAAGCGATTACCATGCTCACGCATGGCTCAATTTGACACTGCAGCTACGTATGCGTATGCCGCGGAGTCGTCCGCTATTACTCCAACTTGAAAAACAATCTTGGCGGACACAGTGCCAACCTTCGAATTCTTAATCTATCACCTTCGATGAACCAATTCCAGCAATTGAAATAGTGTCGATAAGGATGTTCAATTCAATTGCGGACGACGGCAAAATCTCTCCGAGCTAAAAGAAAGCCTCTCTTCCCCCGGCCGTCGCCGGGGGTGGAAGGCTTCTGTCGTTTCAGGACATCAGTTGCCGGGCGGTGCCGCGGCACCAGAGGCCGATATCCTCGGCGATTGGCGAGAAGAAGTGATCCTGCGCTCCTCCGACAACAAGGAACTGCGCATCTTCACCACAACCATCCGGACCGAGATGCGGCTCTTCACCCTGATGCAGAACCCGCAGTACCGCGTGGCCGTCGCTTGGCAGAATGTGGGGCAACCGCCGCACCCGAGCTTCCACTTGGGCCACGGCATGAAGATGCCGCCGCGCCCGAACATCTTGACGAAGTGAGGGGAACGCTCCGCTGCACGTCGCGGCTAAACAAGGTTGCCACACACCACTTTCCCGGTGCGATCCCGCCAGAATTACCCGCGCTTCAACCATTTGTCGCCGAAGCGGAGGAAGGCGTAGGTGGCGCCGTATTGGATCAACGAATGCAGCACGAGGAAGACGAGCGCCTTCGCGGGGTATTTGTCGTTGAGTGCCAGCTCGGAGAGGGCGCGGTAGCCCCAGTGCGAGGCGATGCCGAAGCGGGAGAGGGTATCGGAAAGCCCGGACAGCGATACGATGGCGCCGCTGAGAACGATCTGCGGGATCACCACGATCGGCACGAGGGCCGTGGCCACTTCCTCGGAACTGGCGAACGCCGAGATCAGTAGCCCCAACGTCGTTCCGGCGAACATCAGTGCGATCAGCGTGATCCACTGGAGGAAGACGCTCCCGGAAGGGTCGCACCAGAATTTGACGATGGCGTAGAGCAGCGTGATTTGCACTCCGCCGATGATGCCGAGGATGCCGAGTTTCGAGAAGAGGTAGCTCAAGTCGTCGAGGTTGATGGCCCTTTCGCGCACGTAGAGGGTGCGTTCTTTCACGATCTCTTTGGCCGCGGTGTTGCAACCGAACCAAAAGCTCGAAACCGCCAACAGGAACACGAGCGTGGACGATTTCGCGGCGCGTTCCATCGGGTTGGAGATGTCCGGCAACGAGCCGAAGGCCATGCCCAGAAGCAGCGCCACTAGCATGCACTGCCCGAAGAGTGCGAGCAGCGCGGAGCTGTTGCCCCACCAGATCGATTTGTACCGCCGCGTGAGCACGGACGCTTGTTTGTACACCTTGGTGAGTTCGAGCTTGCGCTTGGGAGCTTCGCGGGTCGGGGCGGGTTCGTCGTCCGCTTCCACTTCCTCCGGCATGCGATCCCGAATGTACCCGTTGTAGTACGAGCTTTTGGCGAACTCCTCTTCCCATTCCTCGGCCGGTCGGGCGCCGAGCTTCTTGTACACTTCGCCGAGGCGGGCGACGCGGAAGTAGCTTTTGGCTTCGTCCGGCGTGCCCATGAAGGCGAGCTTGCCCCCGGCCGTGAGGATCACCACGAGGTGGCAGAACGCTTCGACGTTCGAGAGATTGTGCGTGATGCACACCACCGTCTTGCCGCCGTCCGCGACCATGCGGAAGAGTTCCATCATTTCCTGATCGGTTTGTTCGTCCAATCCGGAGGTCACTTCGTCCAAGAAAAGCAGGCTGGGGCGGCTGAGCAACTCGTTGGCGAGGCTTGCGCGTTTCAACTGCCCGCCGCTGAGGCTGCGGATGCGGGTGCCGCTGCGGGAGGTCAAGCCGACCACGGAGAGCAAATCGCTCACGGTGGTTCGGCGTTCGCTCCGGCCCGTATCTGCGGGCAGGCGCAGCTCGGCGGTGTACGTCATCGCTTGTTCGACGGAAAGGGAATCGTGCAACGCATCCTTCTGCGGCACCATGGCGATGCCCTGCTTCAACTGGGCGAAGTTGGCGTGCAGGTTGGCGCCGTTGATCGTCACGCTCCCGGCGTCCGGCGCCGCCCGGCCGCAGAGAATCGTGAGCAGCGTCGATTTCCCCGAACCGCTCGGCCCCAACAGGCAAACGAATTCCTTGGGCTTGATCACGAGGTTGATGTTGTCCAAGAGCGTGAGCTTCTTGCCCGTCGTGGCGTTCTTCACCACCCGGCAAACGTTGCGGGCCACGAGTTCAACGTTGTTATCGCGGGACGACGAAATCAGCGCACGGCCGTTGAATTTCAGGGAGAACGGGCCGATATCGAGGCGGTCGCCTTCCTTCAACTCGACGGTCTTCTTGATACGGACGCCGTTGACGAACGTGCCGTTGGCACTCTTGAGATCGGCGATGACCAAACGCTCGCCGATCGATCCGATCTTGGCGTGAGCGCGCGAGACGAGCGGGTGATCGAGTACGAACTTGGCGGCGGTGGAATCGCGGCCGATCACGCCGCCATCGCCGACGGTGAAGCGGTTGGCCGCAGCGGTGCCCCGGAGCAGAGCGAAATGGTGTTCGTCCGCCTGAACGGTACTGGAGAAATCGGGGGCGGGATCGTCCAAGAGTTCGACGAGCAGAATCGGCCCGGTGAAGCCCAAGCGGATGCGATCGCCCACCTTCACGGGGGCGGACGTTTCGACCGGTTGATCGTTCAACAGCGTTTTGTTACTACGGCTGAGGTGCACGAGGGCGAAGCCGTTCACCGCCGGTTCGATGCGGGCATGATCCCCGGACACCTTGGCGTGGATCGCCGGATCGAAGGCGATTTCCGAATCGGGATTGCGGCCCAAGCGGATGGTATCGCCGGTCACTTCGCGGAGAACCGGAGTGCCCGGAGAAAGGATGCGAATTCTGGCATTCATTCGGATTTCCCGATGTCGACGCGGAACTTGAATCGTTGTTCGCCGATTTGGAATTGAACGGTATCGGCGGCCGTCACGCTGGGGAGGCGGATCCAAAGGCCGTTGAGCGTCTTCGGGTGTTCGGCCATCCACGCGCCGTTGGGTTGGCGGAAGATGCGGCAGTGTTTCGGGTGGCAGTACGGATCGTCCGGGCGGGCGATGGTGCACGCGGCATCGGAGCCGATCCAGTATTCCGCGCGCAGGAGCGGCGTCTCCGTTCCCGCGCGGCCGGGGATCATCTCGATGAGCCTCGGCACGGCCACGAACGGCGCCGCTTCGGCGTAGCCCATGGTCGAGCCGGTGTCTGAGGGTGGGGCCGATGCCGGTTCGGCTTCAGGCATCTCGAAGCGGTAGCGCCCTTGGCCGACGAGGAATTCCGAACGATCCGTAAGCTGCACCCGCGAGACGCGCACAAACAGCCCGTTGGAACTCTCGAGATCGGTGAACACCCACTTATGCTTGCCGTCGATTTGGCGGCGGGCGATTTCGAGGTGCCGCCCGGAGATCAGCGGATCGTGCGGAATGATCAAATCCCCATCCGTGCGACCGATGGTGAAGGTGGCATCGCGGAGGCGGAGGATTTCGCCGTCGGCGGAACCGTCGTCGCATACGGTGAGGTAGGCCATCGGTGGCCGCACGGTGGGGCGAAACGACTTCATGCCCGGCGGGAGCGATCGATTTGCCGGGGCGGGAATCGCGGCGGCGACAGGAGCTTTGGGAGCTGCGGGCGGCGGTGCGTACACGGCGGGAATGGGAATCGCCATCGGTGGCGGGATCGGCACGACGGGCACGGGTTTGGTAAGCCCGATCAGCGCCGAGCGAATGTCGTCGTCGGTTTCGAACTGGGTTCCGCCGAAATCGGGCATCGCGCAAGGCTCCAATAGCGGTGGTGTTGGAGTCCCGCCTTTAGGCGGTCTTCGTATTCAGTCCGCATGCCAAGACCGCCTAATGGCGGAACTCCAACGAATGCCGTCTCACTGCGTTTTGAGCGATTCCACGGCACTCGCGGCGGCGGCGCGAACTTCGGCGTTGGCATCCGTCTTCAACGCTTCCAGCGCTTTCAACGCCGGCTTGCCATCCGCTCCCATCGCGGAAATCCGTTTGATCACGGCCAAGCGGTGAGCCGGATCGTCCAAAGCGGAGATCAACACCTTCAACTTCGACTCTGGTTTGCACGCGATGATGTCGATGCAACCGAGGCCGATGGCGCGTTCATCGTTATAGCGGAACCGGTTCCCGTCGTACGGTTTGCCCGCGATCAACAGGACTTCCCGAATGACGAGAGCATCGGCGGGCACAATCTTGGCGAGTGCCACGATCGCCGGGTAGTTCGGAGTGACGACGCCGAAGGCCGGTTTCACCGTCAGGCTTTGTTGGTATGCGAACTTCAACGGATCGACCGCACCGAGGGCATCGGTTCCCATGTTGCCGAGCTTTTCGGCGGCGGCGTAGCGCTTCTGCGGGGATTCATCGAAGAGCGCCACGACGAGGAACTTGTGGCAGATCGGATCGATCTTCTCGAAGCAATTCAGCGCGGCATCTTTCACCGCGGCGATGGGCGACAGCATCGCTTTCCCCACGGCCGGCGAAAGCGGTTGAGCCTTTTCGCCGAGCACGGCGATTTCGTTGAGCGCGGCGATTTGATCGGCTTGCTTGGTCGATTTCAACCGCTTCAAAAGCGGCTCGAATGCCCCGGCGAGCCGCTTTTCAAAGGCTTCCGATGCCACTTTCGCCATCTTCGATACTTCCGGATCGGAATCCCGGGTTCCCGATTTGATCGCTGCCGCGGCGGTGTCGTCATCGACCGAGATCGAGCAAAGCCCCGCCATCGCCATGCGGCGGATTTGAACGTCCGAACTCCGCATCGCCGCGGCCAATCCGAGGATGCCATTACGCCGGGTGGCCGCATCCGTGCTGGCGGAGTCGTTCGCATTGGCCTTCACCGAGGCAAGCGCGGCTTCCTTCGTTTTCTGCATCTTGATCGCCATGAATTTGTCGAACGTTTTCAGGGCGATCTGAGCGTTCTTTTGAACTTCGGCGTCGCTGTCTTTCGCGGCGGATCGGATGGCGTCGATGATCGGTTCGTTGTCGATGTCCAGCCCGGCGATCGCGGCGGACGCCTTCCGGCGCACGGCGATATCGTTGTGCCGCAATGCGATGGCCAGTTCGTTCAACGCCTTCGCTCGAACGGCCGCATCCAGGTTCGAGGTGTCTTTCGTGCTGTTATCTATGGAGGCGAGCGCTTGCTCCCGCGCCTTGGCCACCGCGAGTGCTATGCGCTGATCGTGGAGTTCCATCGCTTTGAGGGCGGAAAGGCGAACGTCGATATCGGGGTCGTTCGTCGCCCGGCGGATCGTGGCCACCACGGCGGAGGTATCGATCGGAGTACTGGCGAACCATGCCGCCGCTTTGCGACGCACCGAGAAATCGTCGTATAGGAGGAGCACAGCGAGTTCGCGGATGGCGTTCCCGCTCACCGCCGAGTTGGTACTCGCGGCATCCCCCTTCAGCAGATCGATGCGCCCGAGTGCGGCATCGCGTGCGACTTCCTTCGCCTTCTCTGCGCGGGTTGCGGAGTTGGGCAACCTCGGTGCCGGCTCGGTCAGTTTGATCGTCGGTGCCGTGGTCGGGGCCACCGTGGGCTTTGCCGCGACTTCGGCCTTTTTGTCGAATACCCCGCCGAACCAAAGTGCCGCCACGCCACCCCCGAAAGCCAAGAACAGCATCACCACCCCGACCAATGGCCAAAGCCAAGGGCGGCGGCGCGCTTCCGGAGCGTCTTCGATATCGTCGAAAACATCATCGCCGACGGGTGCGGGAACCTTGCGATCCACTTTGGTGGTCGAGGCATTCAAATCCGAGAACGTGGCCGATTTGTCCGCCACCGCGATCAATTTCACCATTGCAGGGACGGCCATCGCCGGGGTCACCGCTCGGGCCACAACTTTCGCGGTATCCGATGGATTCGTGACGGGAACCGCCGGGGCCGTGCCCGGCTTGGCCTTCACGAACGGGGCGAGGGCTTCGACCACTTCTTTCGGTGTCTGGTAGCGTTGTTCCGCTTTCTTCGCCATCATCTTCCGTACGACGGCGGTGAGTTCGGGGGGCACATCGGGTCGGAGCGCGTCCAACGCTTGTGGCGTTTCGGTGTGGTGCTTCTGCAGGAGTTCGTACAAGCTCCCGGCTCGGAAGGGCGGCCCGGCGGTAAGCAGGTAGTGCAACGAACATCCGAGCGAATAGATGTCGGCGCGGATGTCCGCCTTGGCGGCGTCCAAGGATTGTTCGGGGGCCATGTAATCCGGAGTGCCGAGCATCTTGCCGTCGCCGGTGAGGGCGGAATCGAGGGCTTTTTCGCTCGTGGCTTTGGCCAAGCCGAAATCGAGAATCTTGACGATCGACTTGCCGTTTTGCTTGGTAAGGATGAGGTTGCCCGGCTTGATGTCGCGGTGAACCATGCCCCGATCGAGGGCGTGTTGAAGGCCGAGTGCCGCGTGCGAAATGTAGAAACAGGCTCGCGGAACGGGTTGGGCGCCGAGCGTCTTCACCACTTGGGCCAAATCTTCCCCGGGCACGTATTCCATGGCGAAGATGAGAGATTCGCCGACTTCGTAAGCGGAATACGCGGCGACCACATTGGCGTGTTGGAGTTTCGCGGCGGAACGAATTTCTTGGAGGAAGCGTTCCTTCGCCCCCGGCTTTTCCAGCAGTTGGCGGCCGACGACCTTCAACACTTCCTCGCGATCCAAGAGTTTGTTCTTGGCGAGGTACACGACGCCCATCCCACCTTTGCCCAACTCGCGGACATCCACATACCCCGTGAGCGAAGCGAACTCCGCGGGCACATCCGCCGCGGGCAACGGTTTTGGAGCCGCCACGGCGCGGGAGAGTGCGGAGAGCGAACCGTTGGGGTCGGGCGTGCCGCTCAAGCCGACCGAGATCGCGGCGACGCGCTGCTGGCACTCGGAACAGGCTTCCAAATGCTTGGCCAAACCCTCGATCTCGGGTGGGATCGTTTTCCCCAAGCGGTACGCGAGCAATGATTCATCGGTGGGGTGCTGGAGTGCGTTCATTACGACATCACCTCACGCGGTATATTGCAGGCGGGCATGCAGTACGCTTTTCCGACGATCTCGATACCGTGTAAGATTATCGGGGTGCATTCCAGCTTTCAACTCAGCCGCAATTTTGAGAGCCGGAAGTTAAAAATCACGTTTGGAAACAGGTGTTGGAAATTCGGTAGCCGATCATTTCGCGGGGTCGGCATTCCACACTTTGAAGTCGTCGAAGCAACCGTCTTTCCCGGCCACGCCTATTTCGATCTTCGATTTCGTCTCGTGGCCGATGCCGGGGGATTTCAAGTACCCTGCGGGCTTGCCATTGATCGTCACGCGCATTTCATCGCCGACGGTTTCCACCACGAGAACGTACCACTTCCCGTCCTCCAACTTCGTGGCGAAGGGGAAGGTGGCGCTCTTGCCCGCCATGCGTTTGGTCACTTCGTCCTTCTTGGCCGGGTCGGCCTTGAGTTCCTTGATTTCGAGGTTCTGGCTCCCTTCGCGTTCATCCATGATGGTGACGCCCGTGAGGCGAACCTGCGCCCGGCAGAGGTGGCCGTAATGGGCTTTGGTGTATTGGCGGTCGTCGAATTCCACGTCGATCATCGTGGCGCCATCGAAGCGGATTTTGGTTTCGATCACACTGTTCTTGGTGGGGATATCGAGGCCGTGGACGGCGGCGTGGGCGGTGACCGCCGGCTTGCCCCCTTGGGCGGGGATCGCCATATCCCGCGTTTGCGAGCCCTTCAACACGCCCTTCTCGAATACGAATGCGGGAACGGCGCGGTGCCACGGTTTGGCCGGGGTACTACTTTCAAAGTCGTCCGAGAAGAGGAGTTCCTTCTTCTTGGCGATCGATTCGGTGGGAATCTTCAGCGGCTCTGCCGCGAAGGAGGCCCCGGCAAAAGCGAACAGTGCGGGCGTGAGGAGATAACGTTTCATGCCATTCTCGATTGGGAAAGTAGGGAGTGATTATGCTACGGAAGATCGGCACGGGGGAGGTGCGGTGTGCCAATCGATGGAAAAGAATTGCAACGGAGAAAGCCCACCCTTGGCACGGGTGGGCTTTTCGATTCAATCCCCGGCCATGGCCGGGATGGTGTCGGCCAAAGCGCCGACTTGGCCCACGACGATCGCCGAGACGCGTCGGCTCATCGAATCCAAGGCATCGCCTTTGTACCCGTTCGCGGCGGTAATCCGCCGCACGGCGCGTTCGTCTTCCGGGTTGAGTTTCTCGGCCGCGAGGATCGACGAGGTCGGATCGTCGAATTCCCACGATTCTTGTTGCGCCTCCCAAACTTCATCGGCCAGTTGACGTGCGGTACGCATCGGTACTCCTCCTACGAAATGTTCTGGAGAGGCCGGTGCAGTGTAACAATTACAAAGCGGGGTGGAAGTGCATTCTTGCCCGGCGGGGAATTGGTTGCCCGGTGCGGCGAGGCGCATCCGCGCCAAAATGCAACCCTTACCGGGCTTGTGCAATGTGAAAGCGGTCTCGCGCGAGCCGTCCCGTTCGCATTCGCAACCGGAGCAGGGAACGACTTTCTGAAAATCAGTCGCGGACAACTGCGGACAACGGAGGGGTGGGGGCTGTCCGCACCTACCGGACGCTGGGATGCCGGGGATTCGGGGATTCCCCCATTTCGCATTTACACTAGCAAAGGCGATTTGCCGATTGTAAAATGAGAATAGCTGACCGCA
>JBBQWA010000032.1:0-19955 GCA_038211045.1 Gemmatales bacterium | reverse complement strand
ATCGGAACCGTACCCGGCTCCGGCCCGGTCGGCGCGAAACTGTTCGTTCTCGGCGACGCCCCGCGCGCCGACGACGTGAAGGCCCAGGAACCTTTCACCGGAGCCGTGGGTGAAACCCTCACCAAGATGTTGAAGGCCATCGGTATCGAACGCGAGGATGCGTACATTTCTACCGCGCTCCGCTGTCGGCCGCCGGGCGACCGCAAACCCTCGGCGAAGGAAATCGGCAACTGCCGGGCGTTCCTCGAACGGGAATTGCGGATCGTCGAACCGAAGTTCGTGCTTTGTTTGGGGGAAGCCGCCGGTCAATCGCTGCTGCAGGAAGAAGATTCGCTCTCGAACCTCCGTGCGAAAGTGCACGACCTCCGCGGCACCAAAGTGGTTTGCACCCACCACCCGAAAGATTTCGGAACGAATCCGGGTGCCAAGAGCGAAGCGTGGAGCGACCTCCAACTTTTGATGAAGACAATGAAAAGCTTAGACAATTGATCGCCAAGCCGCCATAACGCCAAGAAAGCAAAATCCTACATTCGTATTCTGATTCTTCTCCGCGCCTTAACGCCTTGGCGATTAAAACTCGGATTCTTCAAGTGAGACACGCGATGCGAAAAAATAAGGTCAAGCAGTTGTTGAAGGAAGGCAAACCCGCCGTGGGAACGTGGCTTTCGCTGGCCAGCATCACTGCGGCGCGGTTTATGGCCCGCACCGGCTTCGACTGGCTCACCGTGGATGTCGAGCACAGTCTGGCGGGTATGGAAACCACGGCCCACATCATGGGCGCCATCGCCGATGCCGGGGGAACCGCCCTTGCCCGCGTGCCGAGCAATCGGCACGATCACATCAAGCGCATCCTCGATAACGGCGGCCACGGCGTGATCGTGCCGATGGTGAACACCGAGCAGGAAGCGCTCGATGGTGTTTCGGCATGCCTCTATCCGCCGCAGGGTACCCGCAGTGTCGGCGGGAGCGTTCACGCGTTGAATTGGGGCGCCACACCGAGTGATTATTACGCCAAGGCGAACGATGAAGTGCTGGTGGTTTTGCAATGCGAGCACATCGACGCGGTGCGGAACTTCGACGAAGTTTACGGCGTCGGCGGGGTGGATGCCATATTCGTGGGGCCGAACGACCTCGCCGCGAGCATGCGAACACCGGATGGCAAGCCTCCCAAGGGCGAAGACTTCCAACAGGCGTTGAAGGACATTCTCGCCGGGTGCAAGCGTTTGGGCATCGCCGCGGGGTTGCATACCTTCGGCGCGGAAGAAGCGAAGATGCGCATCGCCGAGGGCTGGCAGTTCCTCGCCGTGAGTAGCGAATTGAAGATGATGGTGGACGGCGCCGCCAAGATCGTGGGCGACCTCGGCGGCACCGCCGGCGACTTGGCGAAATATTGATGGGTTTGCCATTGCAACCAAGGCGGGCTAGGGGCGACGGTTGTGTTAGCCCGACGCGCCAGCGAGGGCTTCCAGAACAAGGAAATGGGTGGTGCCGAATTCGAAGCGATGGAAGCCCTCGCTGGCGCGCCGGGCTAACAAGCAAACCAACCAACACTGGCGAGCCGGGAGCGTCAGCGACCGGAGGGAATCGACATACATTCACATTCCGCACCCTGAGTAAGGCCGCAAAGAGGCAAGAAAAGACGTTCCGCACGCCGAGGTGGGAAAGAGGGCATGAGAAGATGAGTTGACCGAATCTAATTACAAGGCGTTATCCATAAGACTCTTTTGCTTTATCAAAGAACCACTTTTCAATCGCTGCCAATTCAGGATGGGATGTCCAAGTTGATGATTCGAATAGCCACAAATAACCATGACGGCAAAAATATACCGCGATTCTGTTGATAATGGGGAATCGCCCATCTATTTCGCGTTGCTTGCCGGCGAGTAGTAGATAACCCAGCATTTGATGTAGCCGCCTAAGCTCTGCTCCCTAGCACTCGGTTCTCGATCGTGTTATCCCCCAACCCAGCGGTTGATGATCGCTGGTCGCAAGTCCGCCAAACCACTTCGTTCATTCACGGAACGCGAATCTGAGCTAGCCTCAGGCCTCTCCACCCTGCGCACAGAGAGAACGGTTACTTCGTCCGCTGCTCCACTGTAATCGCTGCGCGACGTGCTGGAATTGATGAGTTTCCCGTATCATTTTCTCATCTCCTAAACGGATCGGAAATCACGAATGACATTCAACAGCAATCTTGCTCGGGAAATTGCCAAACGCTATTCGATGCCGATCGAACGCGAGGAAGGCTTGATCGATTCTTTTGGTCAAATCTGCCAGTACCTTTTCGATAACCCCGATCGCCATTCACGAAAATCGAACGTTGACCTGCTCCTTTCAGACGAAGGCTTAGACAAGTTGGCGAAACAGTATTTCTATGCATATCGCAAATCGGATTTCCCATCCAAACCGGGAACAACTCCCGATGCCATGGTGAGCATTGTCCTTCAGATCGCATTTGAATTCACATCGAAGGAAATAGAGCGGATCAAGGAAGAACACCAACTCGCGATGAGCGCGGAAAACTGCGTTGGTGCGTTGCTCGAACGCTATCTGGATTCGGTACTCCGCCCGAAAGGTTGGCATTGGTGCTGTGGCAACCATGTCAAATCTGTTGATTTCATCAGACAAGACAATGGCGTATGGCTGATGCTACAAATCAAGAATCGCGATAATTCTGAGAATTCGTCCAGCAGTGCAATCCGAACGGGTACGACGATCCAAAAATGGTTCCGCTCACTCTCTCGCACCGGAGGAACGAACTGGGCAAACCTGCCACCTCTCATGCAAGGGCACGGGCTCAGCGAAGAAGGGTTCGTGAATTTCGCAAGGCTTTACTTGGAAGTTGAGAAAATGGGTTGAAAAGATGACTCAGAAAAGAGTCTCTTGAGATCGCTTCATTCCCACCGCAGATTTGCGGAACTCCCGAGCCCATTCCGCATCTCCCGTATTCTTGTATCGAGAAAACTTCTGATCCATTCCTGATTCTATCACTTCGCAATTCAGCAATCGTCGAATGAGTCGCCCGATAGCGAACCCCATACTCGCAGGTACGGCATTGCCGACCTGTTTGTATTGTTCGAGCAAAGGCCCGGCGAGTTTCCAATCGTCGGGGAACTCTTGCAACCGTTTGTATTCCTCAATCGAAAGCGGTCGATCCGCTTCCGGGTGAGCCAAGTCGGTCGCGGGCATCGCGGGGTGAGTCACCAACGTCGGCGAGGGTTTATCCCAAGCCAACCGCCGGAGGAATCCCGTTTTGCCGCCCCCGGCATGAAAGGCCCCGCCGAGGGCATTCTTTTGGAATTCTAATGGCAATGATCGCCAGTTTTGCCCCTCCTTCAGCATCCGGTAATAGACCAATCGTTTCTCCGGAAATTCGAGGTGATGATGTTCGCGCAGCCCGTTCGTCGCTTCGCGAAAGGTTCGCCATGGCAGCAAACCATTTTCGCCGTTTTCGGAATGAGTAGGTGCGAGATAAGGGGTTTTCTTTCCATCCCTGGCGCACACGATCACCACACGTTCCCGAACTTGCGGTGTGCCAAAATTCGCGGAGTTGTAAAGGTTGAATGAGTGAGAGTAACCGTTTTGCAGAATCAAGCTGAGTACGAAGTTCAACGCTCCGCCCGGGAGTTCGTCCAAGGTTAAATCCGGGAATTCTGCGCCCCGCATTTCGTGTGGGCGGTGCTGCATTGGACAGGATAATAGACCTCGCACATTCTCGATCACGAGATACTTGGGGCGGATTGCAAATGCGATCTTCAGGAAAGACAAAAATGCATTCCCGCGGCTATCTTGAAATCCGGCTCGCTTGCCAGCCGTACTGAATGCTTGGCACGGCGGCCCTCCCATAATTAAATCGACTTCGGTATTCGATGCCAAATTTGCGGCCGCGAGAACTTCCGTACCTGAGTACGAGTTCACGTCTTCGATCAGCGGCAATTTCGGCTTGTTCAAAGCAATCGTTTGCCGGCAGTATTTGTCGAACTCGCAAACCAATCGAATATCCAATCCGGCTTTTTCTATGCCTTGATCGAGGCCCATTGCCCCGGAGAAGAAGCTGAGCACGATCGGCATATGATTCCGGCCCGAGATCGACTTGCCGCCTTGCGTAGCCATTGCAATACTCGTGTTCGCAGATCGAAAATACCTATGGGAATAAGTGTACACTATCTCGCATCGCGGTCAAGAAATTCCGCAATCGAATGCCACTTGAGTCCATTTCTCCGGAATCTCCTGACTCTATCGGCGATTCACGACACATCGGGCGCGGCCCGCACAACCGCACTTTTGAGTTGTCGAATTCCTTTTTTTCGTACGGGTTCACCGGGTTGGGGCGAACGAACCGCCGATACCACTCGGGAAGAAAATGCCCACACGGAGGAACTCGGATGGCACGCTGGATGCAGAAATTCGCTCTGGTACTCGGAGCGTTCGCAATATGGGCCACCTCGCAGGCCCCGACCGCCAGTGCGGCGAACGAGCCGCCGCTGCCGCGGATGTCTTACTACCCCTACTCGTATTTCCCGCACAACTACTGGCCGGCGCAATCGCCGCAGTACCCGGAACCGAAGGGGCACCCCTACGTTCGCCCGCCGGCGTACATGGCATACCCCCCGTTCAAAGAACCGGGCTGGCGTTACGAATTGTTCGAACCGATGAAATACTATCGCGGCAGCCACTTCTGGCTCGATCAGTTCTAACTCAACAAGACCCCGGGACCGCCGTCCCGGGGCTTTATTTTTTCACGGCCGAGCGCTTGTAGAATTTCGCCCACATGCTCGGATCGCCGGGCAGCGATACCCCCGGCACGATCATGTTCTTGTTCTTGGCCAAGTCCAGCATCAACCGGGGGTACTCCGGCCATTTCCCTTCAGCTGCGGCGAGTTGTTCCGATTCGCGTTTGTGTTTCGGATCGGCGATGGCCGGCATCAGTTGATCCTTCAAGAACGCGTTCACTTCGTCGGCGAACTCGCCGGGCTTGCTCGGCCCCAAGGGCGGGAGCACTTCGCCCGCCTTCGGAAGCTTGATTCCGTCGTGAACGGCCAAAGCAAAATCGGGCCATTTGCCCGAGACTTGCTCGAACCGCGATTTCTTCGGCAAACCGTCTTTGGGAATGTAACGGATGTACGCGGCGGGAAGTTGGTTGTTCCGCACGATGGCTGAATCGGCTTTACTCGGTTTCGGCAAGCCGGGGTGGCGCTCGGCCATGCGGTACAAACACTCGGCATAGACGCCCCAATACCCTTCCTTGCTCGCGGAATCGTATTTGATCTTCAACTCGTTGAGTTCCTCGCGGGTGAGGCGGCAAGCGGGTGGAATGTTGAATTCCAAACGATCGCCTTTGCGTTCGAACCCGGTGGAAAGATCGACGCCCAATACGTTCTTCACATATTGATCCAGTTGTTTTATCAACGCCGGATCGCTGAAGGGCCACGGCTTGGGTTGATCCCCCTTGTTCGGTTGCCATTGCCGTTTCGCCAGTTCCCATTCCTCGCGGCGGGATTGTTCGCGGTCGTGCAGTTCATTCGCCATGCGGAGCGTTTCCTCGGCGCTGGCGGCGCGGGCGAGCAGCGCTTTTTGGCTTTGGGGAAGGCTTTCCCGCCACAACCGTTCGCGGATTTGTTTGATCGCATTCAAACGCATTTCGCCGCTCGTCGCCGCGAGAATTTCTTGGCGTTCGGCATCCGGCAAGCGATCCAACCACGCCGCGTAATTCTCCAAACAGTAACGGAGTTCCGATTGTTCCTTCGCGGGCAAGTTGTTCAATTGTTGGTGGAATTTTCGGAGTTGTTGCTGCCGTGGCTGCGGGAATGCGAGAAAGATTTCGATCAGTTTCTGCTGTTCCGCGAGGCTGATTTTTGTGGGTTCGCCGTCCTTGCGAGATTCTCGAACGGAGGGCTCATCATCGAAGATTTCTGCGGCGTGCAACTTCCGGAGAAATTCGAGGTCGTCCACGCCCAGCAAGAGGGGGAGTTCGTGGATCATCGGCAAATCGGCTTGATCGAACGCCTCGGTGGAATGCGCCGCGAGGTACGGCCGAGCCAGCAGGTGCGCCCCGTAACCCAACCCGGCACAAACGAGCATTGATGCGATCCAGAACGCGGCCGCCAACCCTCCGCTGCGCGTTCGCGCGACGTGGGGCACAACACCCGAACTACTCACGATGAACGCATGGGAACTCGCCGAACCGGGTTGCAGCGCCGGCTGGATTCGCGTGAGCGTGCGGTTGGTGAAATCGGCCGAGGGTTCCGACTTCGGCAAGTAATCGAGCAAGTCGAAGGTTTTCTTGTATTCCGTGGCGCGGGTGCGCACCTTCGCATCCACCGCGAGTTTCGATTCCAATTTCCGCGCTTCGTCCGGTTCGAGTTCGCCATCGAGGTAAGCGATCAAATCGGCATCGTCCGGTTCGGGTTCGCTGTCGTTCTGATGAATGTTCATAGGAATCTCCCGTTATTCCTCGTCGTGCTCGGAGTCGCTCCCGGGGGGCGGAGCGTCCATGTAAATGTAAGGTTGCAGCGCCTCGCGCAGCTTCGATCGCGCCCGGCTCAACAGCGATTTCACCGCCTTCGGGCTGAGGCCCATCACTTCGGCGATGTCCGCGTAGTTCATGTCTTCAAACTTGTTCAAGACGACCGCGACCCGCTGGCGTTCATTGAGATCTTCCAGTGCTCGGCGGATGATCGCGGTGAGTTCCTGCTGCTGCAGTTGTTGGGTGGGTGGCGATTCGCGGTCGGCCACGCCGGGATCGGCGGGGCGCAATCCGTGTTGGCCGGAATCCCGCAGATCGAGGGGCAGCGCGTGCCGGCGTTGGCGGTTGCGGATCGCGTTGAGCGCCAAGTTGTTCGCAATGGTAAAGAGCCAAGTGCTGAACTTCGCCTTCGGCGTATACTTGTGCCGGGTTTTGTAGACGCGGAGGAAACACTCTTGGGCCAAATCCTCGGCTTCATCCGAATGCCCGACGATGTGATTGAGAATGCCGACGAGCCGATTTTGGTAGCGTTCGACCAGTTCCGCAAACGCGGCTTCATCGCCGCCGCGCACCCGGAGCATGAGCCGGATATCGGGGTCGCGTATCGCCATTATCGCGCTGGTTTGGCCGGTCATGGGCTGGGGTGTGGGGTATCGGGTATGGGGTCTGGGCCCATGGGATTGAATTCACCCGTCGCTTCCATTCCGGTCTTTTCTTCGATACCCGATACCCCAGACCCCATACCCTGCGAAGCCGAACGCCGGAGTTGGCCACAGGCGGCGTCGATTTCCGAACCCTTGCGCTTCCGCACTTTCACGCTCACACCGCCGCGTTTCAGTTCCTCGATGAACGAGTTCAAATCGCTATCGAGCGGTCGTTTGAACGCTAGGCCGGAAACGTCGTTCCACGGGATGAGGTTAACGTGGGCTTTGCGGCCTTTCAGTAACCCGGCGAGTTGCTTGGCATGTTTCCGTTGATCGTTCAGTTTGCCCATCACCACGTATTCGTACGTCACTTGGCGGCCGGTTTTCTCGAAGAATTCGTCGGCGGCACCGAGGATGGCATTCAAACCGGTCTTGGAATTCGTCGGTACGATTTCGCTCCGCAGAACATCGTTCGGAGCGTGGAGCGAAACGGCGAGGTGGTACTGCTTGCCGGTGTCCGCGAGTTGGCGGATCTTCGCCGGGAGGCCCACGGTGCTGATCGTCACATGGCGGGCACCGATCCCCAAGCCCTCCGGGCTTCCCGCAACGGCCAAAGCTTGCAGCAGGTTATCGAGGTTCGCCAGGGGTTCTCCCATACCCATCACCACGATGTGCGTGAGTCGGGCATCGGGCGAGGTCAGATTCCGAAGCCGCACCAATTGTTCGAGGATTTCCCCGGAGGTGAGGTTCCGTTCGACTCCGTTGAGGCCGCTGGCGCAGAAGACGCAACCCATTCCGCAACCGACCTGCGTGGAGATGCACGCCGTGCGGCGATCCTCTTCTTGAATGAGTACGCACTCGATCTGCTTGCCGTCGGTGAGTTGGACGAGCAACTTATGGGTTTCGTCTTGGGCATGCAGGTGTTTATCGATCCGCGTACCTAAGGGGTAGAAATGTTCCGCGAGTTCTACCCGCAATCCCTTGGGTAGATCGGTCATCTGCTCGAAAGTTTCGGCCCGGGCTTGCAGAATCCAGCGCCGAATTTGCTTAACGCGCATGGCGGGTTCCCCCCGCTCGCCGAGCCACTCCCGAAATTGTTCGGGGGCGAGTTCGAGTATCGATGGTTTCCAAGTGGGTTCGGCAATGGGAAGGGGGAGGGCCATGCGGCTATGTTACCCCACTCCGGCGTGCTGTCCAACGGATCAGCGCGAGAAACCGAACTCGGTTGCGCTGCGGCGCGAAATCTCGGCTATTCCACGAGTGCATTCCTGTGTGACTATGCACTCCGATTCTGCGGTATGCGAAATTGAGAAATCCCGCTGCGGGCATTGGGAATCCAATCATCGGCGTGCTATTAGTTCCTCATGGATTTTTCGCCCGCGGTTGTGTGCCCCGACATGCAAGATGATCCGTTCCGCACCTACAAATCGGCCGGCAACGTTCGCACGACCGCACAGGCGTCCGAGGCGTGTTTGGTTTTCATCTACCCCACCGGCCCGCAAATGGGTGCCCGGTACGTTTTGAAATCGGACGAAACCCTCATCGGCCGCACCGACGAATGCCAAATCCGCAACACCGATGCCTCCGTTTCCCGATTGCACGCCCGCATCGACGCCAGTGCGAATGGCTTCTCCGTCATCGATCTCGACAGCACCAACGGGACGTTCGTGAACAACGTTCCCCGGCGGCAAACGAATCTCTCCGACGGCGACTACCTGCGGATCGGAAATTGCATTTACCGGTTTCTCGCCGGGGGAAACCTCGAAGCCGAGTACCATGAGGAAATTTATCAACTCACGGTGCAAGACGGCCTTACCGGGGTTCACAACCGGCGGTACCTGACGGAATTCCTCGACCGCGAATTGGCTCGCGCCCAGCGTTTCGACCGCCCGCTCGCTTTGGCCATGTTCGACATCGACTATTTCAAGAACATCAACGATGTCCACGGGCACTTGGCCGGGGATACGGTGCTGCGGGAACTCGCCTCGCTCTTGAAAGCCGTGGTTCGCAAAGATGAACTCTTGGCTCGCTACGGTGGGGAAGAATTCGCCATCGTGCTCCCGGAAACCGACCGGGATGCGGCGATGCTCGCCTGCGAACGCCTGCGCTGGGCGGTTGAAAATCATTCGTTCAATTGCCATTCCGTGCGATTGCCCGTTTCGGTCAGTGTGGGCGTGGCGATCAGTTCCGCCGAGACTTCCACTCCGGATGATCTGTTCCGCGCCGCCGATGTCAAACTCTATGAAGCGAAACGCAACGGTCGCAACCGTGTGGCCGGTTAAATTCGATTGACACGATTCGGAAGCAACGGTATCGCACCTCCGCTCGCATGGGGGAAACACGCGGGCACATCTTGGGGGGATAACCATGCGTGGATTCGTTGCGGCGGCGCTTTCGTGCGCCGCATTGATCGGGATCGGTTGCACCACGACCGCGAAGTACCATCAGAAGAACACCGATAACGGCATCATAGAGTTGAAGCCGGGCGCCGATCCGAAGGATGCGGTCAAACTCATCGAACAGCACATCGGCAAAGATTACGAAATGGCCATCATGCCGGGCACGGCAGGCTCGGTTGCTGCGGGCAGCAACTTCAACCCGAACGCCACGGTTCAAGCGGGCCAAACCCCGACCACGCCCACTTATTACCAGTATTCCCGCAAGACCCCGACCGGAATGACGCCGAGGGGTCTGCCTCCTGTACAAATGGACGGAATGACCCAGCAAGCCGGCTTCCAACCGCAGCGGGGTAACATGCCCATGGCGGGAATCGGAAACAACGCCGCGATGCAACCCCCGGGAATGCCCTTCGGCCAGTGAGCCGGAGGTGAACTCGAAGGGCTGCTAACAATCGGTTAGCGTATCTCGTACAGTTTTTGCTGGAGTTTCGCCTTTAGGCGGTCTTCGCTCTGGATGGCGGAAGTAGACCGCCTAAAGGCGGAACTCCAACGAAGATCAATTGCGATGGCGTTCCTTTTATGAGTTTCAGTCACGCACGCCGCTCGCGTGGCACGTTACAACTCGACCTTGGAATGAATCTTTGGATCGTCGTCCAGTTCGGCGCGTTTCCCGGTGATGAGGGCCTTCCCGGCCGCGATCAGGTACTTCAAACCGTTGATGCCGCTGTTGTCCCAGTATTCGCCTTCCTTGCCCACCACTTTGAGGAGGAGGATGTTCGGGTCGTCTTTACCGCCGGGGAACCAGACGCTCCACGCCATCTTCCACAATTTGCGAACCTTTTCTCGATCGTCGACCAACGACGCGGTTCCCGTGAGTGAAACGAACTTCGTGGAAGATTGCATCGTAACCGCGGCGCGGTTGTCACCGGTCAACTCGTTGACCTTTTCGGCGTTACGATCGGTGGCGAACCAAACGGAACCATCGGCTTCGACGTCGGCGAGGGCCATGGGCCGCGCTCGGAAATCTCCTGCGCTGTTGTGAGTAACCAGCATTGCAACGCCGAACTCTTCGAGGAGTTCTTTGAGCTTGATCTCGGGTGAAGTGGTCATGGAAATCCCTTTAACTCATTGAGTTCGACGGTTCGGAATCGCAACGTTGGTGCAAGCAGATGCAAACCCCGCGCCAACGAATTTGCCGCTGGGGTGCCTAGCTCGTGTTGCGGTATTGAAGAAGTGATGAGTTGGGGAACGATGCTCCAAAGGGCAGCGGCTTTTTCACCACCCGAGTGGCGGGCGGTAGCCAGCCGAGTATGAACTACTCGGTGCGCTGACGCCCGCCGCTCGCTTCGGAACTTCGATCAATCAGCCGTGTTGAACTTCTTCTCGTCGATCTTTTCACTGTACTTGGCTTCGGTCACTTTGCCGGAAATGAACTTCTCGCCATCGTGGGTCACTTTCAATGTCATCGGCGTCTGGATGCCATCCACCTTCTTGTAGTCGCTGAACACGGATGCTTCATCCACTTCGCCGCCGCCGCCCGGCGGCATGCCCTTGCGGGTCATCTTCACCAAGAGGTTCGTCTTGATGTCGAAGTACAGTTTCACTTCCTTTCCGTCCTTCGGCGTCACGGCGATCACCCATACCGGATCCTCGCCGACCTTCGCATCCTTCTCCGTTTTCACCGTGAAGCGCTTGGCGTCGAGCAGGGGGTAGATGAAGGTCATTTCCTGCGTGGTCAGCGCGGCCTTCAACTCGGCCTTCTCCGCGTCGCCGATCTTTTGGGATGCACCGTTGAGCGACGTCTTCACTTTGTCGCCGTTCACCACTTGGGCGATCACCAGTTTCATCCCCATGAGTTCGGTGTCGATGGTCATGCTATACTTGTCCGGCAGCATGTACGCGACTTCCGCCTTGTACTTCAAACTGGCGCCGAGCACGTTCATATCGCCACTCATGCTGAACTCGCCGGCCTTGGCTTTCTTGAGCGCCGCTTCGCCACCGTGGGCTTCGATGGCCTTCTTGAGGTTATCGGTGGTTTCGTCGGCGCGGGCATCCGCCGCGAAGGCGACCAGGGTGAACGCGAGCAAAATCCGTTTCATGGGTAGAACCTCGTGGGGGGTGAGAGACGCGGAATAGTTTAGGCACTAGGGCAAGGGTGGCCCACGTTCTATGCCCCCGTTGGCAATGTTTCCCGAATGCAACGCTCTTGTCGGATAAGCGTGCGCCGCGCGCGACCGTGCGGTCACAACCGATTCCCACCGATTGACAGCCCCCTTCCTTTGCGGTTATCGTTACAGTGGAAATGTGATGCCCGCGGCGAACCGACCATGATGCTCCTGAACCCCGACGTTCTGACCGAAGCCAAGGGTCTTTCCGTCGGCGCGTCCGGATTCTTCCTGTTCGTTGGGTTTATGCTCTGGGCGTGCGGTTGGCGCTGGCACCGGTTCTGGGTCGTCTTCGGTATCACCGTCGCGGCGGGGATGTTCGGGCTAACCGCCGGCCGTTCCGCCGGTACGCAAGTGTTAGTTGTCGGCGTGCTCTTGGCGGTGGCCGCCGGGATGCTGGCGATCGAACTCGCGCGGATCGGCGCCTTCCTCGGCGGCGGCACGGCGGCGTGGCTCGCGGCGGCGAATGTGGTGCCGCAGGCCCAAGAACTTTGGGCCGTGTTCCTCTGCGGCGGACTCTTGGGCATCGCCCTCTATAAGCTGTGGACGATGCTCGCCACGAGTTTGATCGGCACGTTGATCTTCGCCCACGCGCTGCTGTTGATGCTCGAACAGTTGCAAAAGTTCCCCGCCGCAAAGTGGGTGACCATGAACGCCTCGGCGGTGAACGGCTTCGTGATCGGGTTAATGATCCTCGGCGTGATCGCCCAAGTGAAAACCGGCGCTACCAAGTTGGAAGACGAGTCGGAAGAGGAGCACGACGAGGAAGAAGAAAAGCCGAAGAAAGGGAAGAACAAGAAGGGCCACGACGAAGACCTCGCCAAGCTGTTGAAGAAGCTGTTGCCGAGCGGGTGAGAATCACGCCCTCGTTTGCGGTTTTGCAAATAATTCACCGATAGCCATCGTGAATCCCGGCAACACTTTCCCGCCATCCAACGTTCCTTCGGAATCCAATAACGTCGATTCTTCCGAGCTTGCGAAAACTTCCACAGATCGACTTTCCGGATCAATCTCCCAAACCAGTTGCGTTCCGGCTAAGAAGTATTCCTTTCGTTTCAATTCCATTTCCGATGCGGTGTTGCTTTCGCTCAACACTTCGACCGCGAGATCCGGAGCGAGATTGGGGAAGGCTTCCGTGGGGAATTCACCATTGGGGAATCGCTTGTACCGATAGAACGCGAGATCGGGAACGCGAGATCGGGAAAGCGAATTCGGCCGAGGATCAGACGTATGCCTCCTTGTTCCCCCGAAGTCTCCCCGCAATCATTGGTCGCCAAATAGATACCGATCTTCCGATTGATCCTCGAAGCGATCACGGATTCTTTCCAACCCATTTCTTTCTTTACGAGAGTTCCGTCGATCAGTTCGCATCGAACGCCGCGTTGATCGAGCAAGCGCATCACGTCGGCCTCCGTGGCGGTGCCGGGGGTGGGGCGAAGCAGAATGCGGTGGCCGGGAACGCCGCCGAGCTGCTGTTGCAATTCCACCAAAGTGAAGGTTTCGGGTTCGTCGAGGACGTTACTCATGCGGGGAATATAGCACGCGGGCTGCTATAACAACACTTACAGTTGCCGCCCCCGGAGTTCCCCGCATGACGCGCCGCGTTTCCCTTCTATCCCTCGCGTTTCTCCTCGCGACCTTCGCAATCGCCCAGGACACGAAATTGAGCTACCCGAAAGCCGCCAAGGGCACCGTCTCCGACGACTACCACGGCACGACCGTCCCCGACCCGTACCGCTGGCTCGAAGACGACGTACGCCTATCGAAGGATGTGGCCGGGTGGGTGGAAGCCCAGAACGCCGTGACGCAAAGCTACCTCGCCGGGATTCCGGAACGCGACGCCATCAAGAAACGCATCACCGAACTGTGGAACTACGAACGCTACTCGGCCCCTTCCAAGGCCGGGGGCAAGTACATCTTCAGTAAGAATGACGGCCTGCAAAACCAGGCTGTGTTGTACGTGCAGGACACGCTTGATAGCGAACCGCGGTTGCTGCTCGACCCCAACACGCTGAGCAAGGACGGCACCGTGGCACTGGCCGGCTTCACGGTGAGTGACGATGGCAAGTACGCGGCCTACGGTATTGCGGAAGCCGGGAGCGATTGGAACGTGTGGAAGGTGCTGGACATCGCCACGGGCAAGCCGCTGGCGGACGAACTGAAGTGGATCAAGTTCAGCGGAGCGTCTTGGACGAAGGACAGCCGAGGCTTCTTCTACAGCCGGTTCCCGGAAACCACCGGCGAAGCGAAGTTCCAATCGCTGAACGAAAACATGAAGCTGTACTACCACCGCCTCGGCACGCCGCAGGCGGACGACGTACTGGTGTACGAACGGCCCGATCACCCCAAGTGGGGCGTCGGCGGCGGCGTGAGCGAAGACGGCCGCTATCTGATCATCAGCGTGAACGACGGCACTACCAGCCGCAAGGCCCGCATCCTTTACAAGGATTTGCTCGAACCCTTCGGCCTGCCCACGGTGCTGATTGACAACCACGAGAACAAGTACCAGTTCATCTCGAACGACGGCCCGGTCTTCTTTTTCAAGACGGAGAACGATGCCCCCAAGGGTCGCCTCGTCACCATCGACATCCGCAATCCGGACAAGAAGAACTGGAAAACGATCATCCCCGAGGCCAAGGAAACGCTGGAAGGCGTCGATCTCGTGGGCGGCGTGTTCCTCGCCAGCTACTTACAAGACGCCAAGACCATCGTGAAAGCGTACCAAACCGACGGGACGTTCCTCCGCGACGTCGCACTTCCCGGTATCGGCACCGCCTCCGGCTTCAGCGGCAAAGGCAACGATCCCGAAACCTTCTACACCTTCACCAGCTTCAACACCCCCACCGCCAGCTACCGGTACGATGTGCTCACCGGCCAAAGCAAACTGCTGAAGCAACCCAAGGTGAAGTTCTCGTCCGACGATTACGAAGTGAAGCAGGTGTTTTACCCCAGCAAGGACGGCACCCGCATCCCCATGTTTATCGCCCACAAGAAAGGGTTGAAACTCGACGGCAGCAACCCCACGCTGCTGTACGGCTACGGCGGCTTCAACATCTCCCTCACCCCGGCGTTCAGCGTCGGCCGGCTGCAATGGATGGAAATGGGCGGCGTGCTGGCCGTGGCCAACCTCCGCGGCGGCGGCGAATACGGCGATGCCTGGCACCGTGCCGGAACCAAGCTGCAGAAGCAGAATGTGTTCGACGACTTCATCACCGCCGCGGAGTATTTGATCAAAGAGAAGTACACTTCACCCGCCAAGCTCGCCATCCAAGGCGGCTCGAACGGCGGCTTGCTCGTGGGTGCTTGCATGACGCAACGCCCCGACCTCTACGGTGCCTGCCTGCCCGCCGTGGGCGTGATGGATATGTTGCGGTTCCAAAAGTTCACCGCCGGGCGCTACTGGGTGGACGACTACGGCAGCTCGGACAACAAGGATGAGTTCGCCGCGCTGGTCAAGTACAGCCCATACCACAACCTGAAACCGGGAACGAAGTACCCGGCCACGATGGTGACGACCGCGGACACCGACGACCGCGTGGTACCCGGGCACAGCTTCAAGTTCACGGCGCGGTTGCAAGAGTGCCACGCCGGCGGCCCGCCGGTGTTGGCCCGCATCGAGGCGAAAGCCGGGCACGGCGCCGGCAAGCCGACCGCCAAGGTGATCGAGGAAGCCGCCGATCTATGGGCCTTCCTGGTGAAGAATCTGAAGATGACGCCGACGATCCCGAAGTGAAGCGGATGATGGGAGTGTTTTTGAACTGTCAACTATCGACTGTGAACTCACGACTATTTCTAACTCACCGAAAGAATCAATATTCGTCAGTTCTTAATCGACAGTCGTTAGTTTACCGTTGGGAGTATACGATGGCCTGCGTTCCACTACCGAGCCACAGATCGAGGTCGTCGATGAGGCGACCGCCGCGATCTTGCGCACGAAGACTCCGGCGGAACGTGTGGCAATGACCTGTGATGCCCACCGCACTGCAAAGCTCTTGCTCACGGCTCAGGTTCAGCGGATGCATCCGGATTGGGATGAATTGAAGGTGCGTAACGAAGTCCATCGACGGTTGATGTATGGAACAAGCTGACATTTCATGAACCACCTTCCCTTCCTCCGAGCGATCGCCCAAGCGCCGCACGACGACCTACCGCGGTTGGTGTTCGCCGATGCGCTCGAGGAATCGGGCGTGCCGGAGCAGGTGGCCCGCGCCCACTTCATCCGCGGTCAGATCGCGCTCATGCAACTCGAATCGGGAACGCAAGAATTTCTTCGCACGAACGAATTCGTCGAACGGTTGAAAGAAAACTTCCACGATAGCTGGCAGTGGGATCTCCCCGAGTTCCTCCGCAATCAACGGCAGATGAACTGGGTGCGCGGCTTTATCGAATACATGGAGGCGACGCTGCCGGAGTTGGCGCAGTACGGCAAGGAAGTATTCGACCGCTGCCCGATCATCGACCTGCGTTTGAAAAGTAGCCGGGTAGATGAAACGCTGCGGCCGGGGGCCTTCGACGAACTCGAATTCCTCGAACGGCTCACGACGCTGCGCGTAGGCCCGTTCTACTGGCCGTTCGTATCGGACGACGGCGGCGGCGAAAGCCAATTCTTCGAGGAGTTCATGGCCGCGCGGGTTTGGAAGAACGTAACTTCGCTCGATCTCTCCGGGAATCTAATCGACGATGCTTGGCTCGTCAAGTTCGTCAGCCGACTGCCCGAGGCGATCTTCGCCAAGACGCTGCGGACGCTCGACCTGAGCCATTGCCATCGCATTACCGATGCCGGAATGACCGCGCTCGCCACCGCCCGCAGCTTGGAACGATTGCAACTGTTGCGGCTGAAAAATATGGAACCGCGCCGCACCACCCGCCGAATGCTCCTCCGCCGCTTCGGAGATCGCATCGAATTCTAGGCCCGGCCTTGGCTCGGCGGGGAATTGATCGGGAGTTTCCGTATTTCAATGGTATGCCCGAACTCCGGATTACCTGCCCGAACCGGGCCTGCGGCCAGCCGCTGAACCTCCCCTCCGAAGCGGTCGGTCAACCGCTTTCGTGCCCGCATTGCCGTTCCTCACTCCACGTTTCCCTCACCCCGGAGGGAAGTGTGGAATCGATCACGATGGCGGTGGCCGGTTGGCGCGTGCCCCGGCAATACTTCGTGCCCGGTTTGGCGCTACTCATGGTCGGCCTCACCGCGATGGTCATGAACGGCTACCTCGCCGCACGCTGTTATTCGGATGATCGTTTCGCCCTCGATTACGCCCGCAACCGCGCCCGCGATCTCCGCAACGGCCAAGAAGTGAACTTCCTGCAAGACGATACGAAACGTAAGGAAGCGACCTCGGACGAACTCTTCGGCGCCCTCGCCGGGAGTGCCGCCGCGTACGCGGTGCCCGCCAACGCGGATGAAATGACCGGGCAAATGTGGGCGCCGTGGATCTACCCTTCACGCTTCGTGGCCATGGCACTCGGGGCGTTCTCCGCCCTCGGCGGCTACTGCATGCTCCGCGGCCGTGGCTATCTCATCGCCTGCGCCGGTTGCATCGCGGCGATCCTCAACGTGAACGAACTCGCTTGCTGCGTTCCCGGGGCACTCGCTGGCATTTGGGGAATCCTCATGCTCGTTCGCGACGACGGACGGCGCTATTTCCGCATCGCACCGAATCTTTGAACGATTACGGGTTCTGTAACGATTCAATCACTTCGGTTTGGTTTGCTTGTCCGGTCGTACCGGTTCGCCGTATCCGTTGGAGTCTGCGGAGGCGCCGAGGTTCGATTCATTCCATTCGCACCACGATTGCCCGGCGGGGGGGAAGGTTTATGGGGTAGGCTCCGATGCTGTTGTTGTTGCCGCGGGATCGTCCGTGGCCGGCCCCTCGACCCTCCAGAGAGACCGCACGCCGTGACCGAATCCGATGTTACTCCGATGGATTGTTCCCCGTTGGCCCCCACTCCGCCCTCACTCGCCGATTGCCCCTCGAACCCCGCCCTCGGTTTCCTCTCGTTTCTCGATGAACCCTCGGGGTTGGTTGGCGGATACCTCCTCACCAATTCCTGGGGCCGCCCGATCGAGTTCCGCCTCAGCTCCGCCGTGCAGCCCACCCGGGTTCAACAAATCCTCTACGGCCCGACGCTTTCCGAGTACCTCCACGGCGAACTCTTGGGTAAAACCCTCGTGGAGAAGGCGGCTTTGCGGCCCGGTTTGATTTTCGCGGATCGGCTGGCGGCGCTCGGCCTGCGGGATCGGCTGAATGTGCCGGTCGTCGCGGTGCGACCCGCGACCGATACGGTGGAAGAGGGGTGGATCGCTTTTCGGCACGGCCGCTGTTCGACGATGTTAGTGATGGAAGCCCGCCACGCAGCGGATCGGGATCAAATCGTGGCCCGGTTGGAACTGGTCGATACGGCGGTCGATCTCGCCGAGCCGTTCGCCCGAATCCGGGAAGCGGTGGCGGAAGCGCGCAAGACGGGAGCGGTGAATCGTGCGGCCTGATGAACCTGAATCGTTGGTTTTTCCGAGCATGGCGCGTGAGCGACCGGAAAGCACCCCCGATGCTCACGCTCCGGACAACGACGAAATCGATTCATTTCCCATCCTCAGTTTCTCCTCCGCGCTCACCGCCCAAATCCGCGAATCGCGGTTGCTCACGCAAGCCCCTTGGGTACGCACCCTCGGCAAGCTCGAAATGACCGTGCAAACCGATGGCTGGAAGTTCCCCACTCCGCCGTTGGAACTCGATCGGCCCGCGCAGCCGCAGAAGATCGAGAAGCCGCCTGCCGAGGGGCGAAAAGTCGTCGACTTGCCGAAGTTGCCCGATCCGAACGCACCGGAAACCAAAGCGCACATCCGCGCCAAACCCGGCCGCGACACCGTGTTGTTCAAAGATCGGCTGCTGTTTTTGCTCCAACCGCCATTGGACGGTTTGTTCGAAGGCCGCCAACTCGAAGTCCCGTTCGAGCCGTTCCCCTACCAGCTCGAAGGGATCGCGTTCCTCATGCCCCGCCACTCGGCGTTGCTCGCCGACGAAATGGGGTTGGGCAAAACCGCCCAAGCGATCCTCTCGCTGCGGTTGATGTTCCACCAAGGGATGATCCGCAGCGCGCTGATCGTGGCTCCGAAGCCGCTGATTCACAATTGGTGCCGCGAATTGAAAATGTGGGCGCCCGATGTTCCCCACGAAGTCTTTCCCGCCGACCCGGAACTGCGGCGCAGCCAATGGAAGGTTTCGAACTGCCCGTTGAAATTGATCAATTACGAATCGCTGACCCGCGACGCGGAACTCGCCGCCGATCCGGGTGTGTTCTTCGATGTGGTGGTGTTGGACGAAGCGCAACGCATTAAGAACAAGGGATCGAAAACGGCGAACGCCGTGTGCGGTTTGAACCGCGCCCGCAGTTGGGCGATCACCGGCACGCCCGTCGAGAATCACGCGGACGATCTCGCGCATATCTTCGATTTCGTCGATCCGGGCCGCATCCCGCACGGCACTCCGCCGAGTATGCTCGCGGAACTCACGAGCGATTGCATCCTGCGCCGCACCAAGGAACTCGTGCAGTCGGATATGCCCGCGAAGATCATGCGCGATCTCGAAGTGGAACTCACCGGCGCGCAGCGCTATGCCTACGACCGCGCCGAAAAGGAAGGGATCATCCACCTCAACGAGTTGGGCGAAACCGTAACGGTGCAGCACGTCTTTCAATTGGTCATGCGATTGAAGCAGATTTGCAACTTCGATCCGCTCACGGGCGAAAGCGCCAAGCTCGAACAACTCGTGATGGATATGGAAGAAGTCGCGGCCAGCGGCCGCAAGGCCATCGTATTTTCGCAGTGGGTCGAACCGTTGCAAGTGATCGCCGAGGCGTTGGATCGCTTCGGGCCACTGCAATACCACGGCCGCATCCCGCAAGCGGGCCGCACGCCGATCCTCGATCAATTCAAAGCCGATCCGACCAAATCGGTGCTGCTGATGAGCTACGGCAGCGGCAGCGTCGGGCTGAACTTGCAGTTCACGAACTACGTATTTTTGTTCGATCGTTGGTGGAATCCGGCCATCGAAGATCAAGCGATCAACCGGGCGCACCGCATCGGCCAGAAGCACCCGGTCACGGTCACGCGGTTCCTCTCGGAAGGCACCATCGAGATGCGCATCGCCGGCATTCTCGATGCCAAGCGCAAAGTGTTCAACGATCTCATCGCCCAAGCGGACAAACCCACCAGCATCGGCCTCAGCGAAGAAGAAATCTTCGGCCTGTTCGACATCCGAACCAAGAAATCCAAGGCGGC
>JBBQWA010000031.1:0-19966 GCA_038211045.1 Gemmatales bacterium | reverse complement strand
GCCATGCCCGCGGAGC
This sequence comes from Gemmatales bacterium, assembly GCA_038211045.1. Taxonomy (GTDB): domain Bacteria; phylum Planctomycetota; class Planctomycetia; order Gemmatales; family Gemmataceae; genus JALHQU01. The sequence goes on along the minus strand of JBBQWA010000031.1, from coordinate 19,950 downwards.
CGAGCAAGAGGATTACCCGCTAGAAAACTCCGAGCAACTGAAGAAGTCCTCCGCCCCGAAGACGTGAGATTTTCGGAGCCGGAAGCGTCAGCGACGGTTTGTGTCAGACCGTCGCTGACGCTTCCGGCTACGAAAATCTCACTTCTTCGGTGCGAAGTACTTCTTCAGTTGCTCGTAGTTTTCTAGCGGGTAATCCTCTTGCTCGGCTCCGCTGGCATGGCACCAGCCGCAGCGGGCCTCGATCAGCGATTTCACCGTTACGGCACCGTCGCTCAAGTAATCGTCCGTGAACGGTTTGCCCGTGAGTTCCTTGGGCATCGGCATCTTGTCGTCTTGGTAGGCTTGGCTCCGGGCCGCGTCGTCGAGCCGAACCCAAGCGAGGAACGCCAATCGCTCGGCGTCGCGCTCCTGTTCGAGTTTCGGGTTCTCCTTCAACGCTTTGTTGAACCCCGGGGATTTCTCGAAGAGCGCGGGCACCATCGTGCCATTCTTGTTGAATGGCACGTCCTTGGTTGCGAGGCGCGGGCCGGAAAGCAGTTGTTCTAAGTGGCCAACCTTCGCCATCGGTTTGGGCACAATGGCCACCGTGACCGGCGGCGGGGCCTTCTTGTCATCGAGGTTCTTCTTGAAAATGCGTTCTTCGTCATCGAGCGCCGGTTTGATCACTTTGAAGCCGAGGTAGCCGAAGCCCAAGGCCCCACCGAAGAGCAGCAACATCACCACCGCCTTGCCGCGAGTGTCGTACATGTTCCATAGGCTCAGCACAATGTGCATGGAAAGCCCGATGCCGACGACGGCCCCGGTGCCCATGATCGCCAAGGCGAAGTTCGGGCCGTACGGGGCGGGAATGCGGGCCAGCCACCAGCACGAGACATCCGCCACTTGGGCGATCAGGACGACCGGCGCTACGATGCAGCGGACCCACGCGGGGAAGCTTGTGAACGCGAAGACGATGCCGGTGAGGCCGAACAGGATCGAGAACGTGAGCAGGTGGGCGTGCGTGCTTTGCGTTAGCTTTTCGAACGACGTTTGTTTGTCGCTGCGCACCCACTTCCCGGCGATCACCTCTTGGCTGGGCGGGTTGGCGAAGGCCGCGATCTTGTCATAGTCCCCGAGGTCCGGAACCTGTTCCTTGTGGCAGCGTTGGCAGCGGTCGTTGATTAGCAGGCGAATCTTCAGGTTGTGCTTTTCGTCCACATACTTCTTGGTAATCGCCGTGGTCTTCAACTCGTTCGGCAGCGGGAAAAGGCCGTCCAAGCCGTCTTCGTAGCTAGCCTTCTTCAGGACAAGATCTTTCAAACGTACCCACGCGAGCATCGCCTGACGTTCGCCATCGCGTTCCAAATTCACCTGTTCCGGATTGCGGCCGCGGGCTTCGTCCCACTTTGCCGATTGGATCTTGAAGGCCGGCGCCATGTTGTCCTTGGTCACATCGTCCGCGTCGATGTCGCCCGCGATCAACCGATCCATGCACGCGCATAGCATCTCCGCATCGGGGTCGTACGCTTTCAACCCGGCGAAGACTTCGATCACGTCCTTCGGCCCGGGCAGGGGGTTGCCGTCGCGGGCGGAGTGCTTCATGTGAAGCTGGACCATCGCCGAGAAGTAACCGAGGCCGACGGAAAGCAGGAACGCGGTGACGACCAGCTTGGCCGGGAACGGCAGTTGCCGCAGGCGAAAATGCGGGTTCATAGGAGGCTCCGTTTCGGAGGATTCGTCAGGCGGCACGGGCGAGGGCATCGTTGATGGCCCGGAGCACGGCATCGCGGGTGGTGGGTAAATCACGTTCGTCGCGGGCACCGGAAGCGAGCTTGTGGCCCCCGCCGCCGAATTTCTCCGCGATCTTGGAAACATCTAAGGCTTTTGAACGGAAGCTGATTTTGGTTCCGCCTTCCAGTTGTTCAATGAATAGGCACGCGACTTCAACGCCGTCAATACTGCGCGGGTAGTTGATGAGGTCTTCGGTATCGCCGGGCACCGCCCCGGTCGTGGCGTAGTCCTTCAAGAACACCTCAGTATAGGCCACGCGACCCGATTCCACCGTCTGCAAGCGGTCGAGCGCCACCCCCACGAGCCGCAATCGTGAAACCGGGGCACACTCGAACAGTTGCTCGTACAACGGCGGGGGATTCGCCCCGGCCCGCGCGAGTTCCTCGGCCAGTTTGAACGTTTCCGGCGTGGTGTTCGGATGGCGAAACCAACCGGTATCGAGCGCCAAGGCCATGAATAGATTGTGGGCCATGCTCGACGTGAGTTTCACCCCCAACGCCATGATGATTTCGTAGCTCATGCGGCCGGTGGCTTCGGCGGACGTATCCACAAAGCGGATCGCGCCGAGATCGTCTTGGGTGCGGTGGTGATCGATCACCACTTTCGGGCCGGGAAATTCCTCGAGAAAGGGGCCGAAATCGTCGAGCTGGTTCCACGTTCCAGTGTCCATCACGAACACGGCCCCGCAATCGCAGAATTCCTTGCCGGGAGGATGGAAGTTTTCGATCTCCATCCCCGTCGGATTCAAGAACTCGTAGCGCGGCGAGAGCGGGCTGGCGATGACCACGCGGGCCGTTTTGCCCAGCGTTCTTAGGGCTTCCGCCAGTGCCAATTGCGAACCGAGGCCATCCGCATCGGGGCGGACGTGCGTCATCAACAGAAACCGATCGTGGCGATGAATGAGCTCGACGAGCGGAGACCAATCCAACGACATAACGCCTCGGGGCTTAGGTGAGCTAATTGTCATTATACCGCCCCCGGGCGGTATTGGCCTTGGCGGAAGCCCCGCACGCGGTATTCCTAGTTAACGGATGGATTGATCCGTTAACTATTCCCTTGCCAGTGCGGTTGTTACAATATGGCAACGGAAATGCGAAAACCCGGCAGACCCAAGAACCCCGAATTGGAGGCCCGGCGCAGTGCGGAAATCCTCGGGGTGGCCGCCGCAGTATTCGCCGAGTTGGGCTTCGCCCATACTCAAGTTCAGGAAATAGCCGACCGCTTGGGTGTGGGCAATGGCACTGTGTACCGCTACTTTCCCACCAAGGAAAAGCTCTTCATCGCCGCACTGGAAAAGGGATTGCAAGAACTCTCGGATACGATGGATCGGGTGATGGCCAGCCCGTACGATCCGATTCGCCAACTCGAACTCGCCGTGCGGGAGTACCTGCGATTCTTTCACCGCCGGCCGGAAATGGTCGAACTCTTCTTGCAGGAACGCGCCGCGTTCCCGCAAAAACCCCGGGCGCTCTACTTCACGTTCAAGCACGAAGAAGAACGTGCCAAGCACGCCGAATTTTTCGAACGCCTCACGGCTACCGGCAGGGTGCGAAACATCCCGATGGAGCGCCTCATGAGCGTTCTCGGCGATTTGCTCTACGGTGCCGTGCTCACGAACCTCCTCGCCGATCGGCGCGTCGAACCCGATGCGCTTGCGGACGATATTCTCGATGTAATCTTGAATGGGTTGCTCGCGCCGGAACCGGCGGCGGCTCCCACGAAGAAAGGCAAAAAACCATGAAACGCACCCTCGCACTGTTCCCCCTGTTCCCCCTCCTCCTCGCCGGTTGCGGAACCAAGGCCGCCTCGACCGACGGCACCAAGGTGGAACAAGCCGTGCCGGTGACTGTGGCCCCGGTGATGATGCGAACCGTACCGCGAACCATCACCGCCAACGGCACGCTGCTCGCCTACGAGGATGTGATGCTGGCCCCGAAAGTGGATGGCCGCGTAGCGGCGGTTCACGCCGATGTGGGCGATGTGGCCATTCCCGGTTCGTTGATCCTCGAACTCGATCCGACGGAACACGATCTCGCGGTGAACGAGGCCAATCGGGCGCTCGATGCCGAACTCGCCCGGATCGGTTTGGCCGAGATCCCGCCGGGCAATTTCGATGTCGAAATCGTTCCGCTCGTGCAGCGGGCCGAGGCGGCGCGCATCAATGCGATCCGCGGTTACGAACGGCTGAAGGGAACCGGCAGCGTATCGAAGACCGAACTCGACGCCGCGGAAACCGAAGTGAAAGTGAGCGAAGCGAACAAGCGCGACGCGGTGACGATCGCCCGAGCGACGCTCGCCTCGGCGAAGTGGCGGAAAGCGGTTCTCGAACAATCCCAGCAACGGCGCGAAGAGTGCGATGTGAGGGTGCCGATACCCGCGGGTTGGGGGGCGTGGGCGGCCGTCGTGGGGCCGTACGCCACGCCGGGGCGGTTCGTGGTCGCTCAAAAGATGGTATCGGTGGGCGAACGAGTGCAAAGCATGCCGCTCACGAACGCATTCCGTTTGGTGATCCCCAGCTACCTGAAATTGCAGGTGACGGTGCCCGAACGCTACATCGGCGAAATGCAACTCGGGCAAGTGGCGACGGTGCGCGTCGATGCGTTTCCGAATTCTCCGTTCCCAGCGAAAGTGTACCGCGTCTCCCCGACCATCGACCCCGTGAGCCGGGCATTTCCCGTCGTGTTGGCGGTGCCCAATTTGAACGGCAAGTTGAAGCCGGGCGGCTTCGCGCGGGCGTCGATCCGAGTCGGCATTCAAACGATTGCCACGGTGCCACCGCCTGCGGTCGTCACGTTCGCGGGCACGAGTAAAGTCTTCGTCTTCGCCGACGGTAAAGCGAAAGCGGTACCCGTCAGCCTCGGCGTCTCCGAAAAGGATTGGGTGGAAGTGATCGGCGAATTCCCGGAAGGATCGCAAGTGATTACCAGCGGGTTCAGCCAAGTCGTCGATGGAACACTCGTCCGTGTGCGGTGAACGGCAATTTGAACCACGGAGACACGGAGGCACGGAGGCACGGAGGCACGGAGAAAACCGGAGATTTCTTGAAGACCACAATCATTCTTCTCCGTGTCTCTGTGCCTCCGCGGTTAGTTCCTTGAATCTCAATTCCCGCATTCGGGCCAATCAAAATGGAGTCTGCGATGGGCAATGCCATTTGGGACATCTGTATCCGCCGGCCGGTGTTCACCACCATGCTCATCCTCGCGCCGGTGGTGCTGGGGATCGCGTCGTACACGCGCTTGGGCGTCGAGCTGTTCCCCAACGTGGATGTGCCCGTCGTCGTCATCACGACGACGCTCAAAGGGGCGAGTGTCGAAGAGATGGAAGTCGCGGTGACGAAGCCGCTCGAAGAAGCCATCAACACCGTGTCCGGAATCGATGAACTCCGTTCCACCACCCGGGAAGGCGTCACCGAGATCGTCGTCGGCTTCAAACTCGAAAAAGACGGTAACATCGCGGCCCAAGAAATCCGCGACAAAATGAGCCTGATCCAATCGCAACTCCCGCCCGGCACGGAATACCCGAAGGTCGAAAAGTTCAACCTCGATGCGGCCCCGGTGGTTTCCCTCGCCGTTTCGGGCAAGCGCTCGCTGCGGGAAATCACCGAGATCGCCAAGAAGCTGTTGAAGGAAGACATTGAGGCGAACTGCTACGGCGTCGGCGCCGTAGTGCTCGTCGGCGGGCAGCAAAGGGCCATTCAAATCACCGTCGATCCGACGAAATTGCAAAGCCGCGATTTGAGCATCGAGAGCGTGCGCCAAGCCCTGCTCCAACAGAACCTCGAACTCCCCGGCGGGCGCATCGATACCGGCCGGCGTGAGATCAATCTTCGCACACCGGGGCGATTGAAAGACGTCGCCGAGTTCGAAGAACTCGTGGTCGGTTACCGCAACGGCCACGCGATCCGTTTGCACGAAGTGGCCGGGGGAACCGGGAACGGCGTCGTCGATGGCATCGAAGAACCGCGCGGCCTTTCCCGCTTGGATGGCGATTCCGCGGTGAGCCTCGTGATTCAGAAGCAATCGGGCGGCAACACGGTGAAGGTGGCCGAAGCCGTGAAAGCCCGGCTCGCGTTGATCGCCCCGACGCTCCCGCCGGATATCCGGGTCGAGATCATCCGCGATCAATCGAAGTTCATCAAAGGCAGCATCGACGAAGTGAAGTTCCACTTGGTACTCGCGGCGCTCCTCGTTTCCGGCGTGTTGCTCATGTTCATCCGCAACTGGCGCACCACCGTGATCGCCGCCCTCGCGGTGCCCACCAGCATCATCGGCACCTTCGCGCTCATGGATTTCATGGGCTTCAGCTTGAACAATATGACGTTGCTCGGATTGATCCTCGCCGTGGGCATCGTGATTGACGATGCGGTGGTGGTGCTCGAAAACGTGATTCGCCACATGGAAGAATACGGCAGCACACCGATGGTCGCGGCGAGCCAAGCCACGAAAGAAATCGCCCTCGCGGTGTTGGCAACCACGCTATCGCTCGCCGTGATCTTCGCGCCCATCGCGTTCATGTCCGGCCAAATCGGCCGGTTCTTCAACAGCTTCGGTTTTGTGGTCGGTTTCGCCGTGATCCTCAGTATGTTCGTGAGTTTCACGCTCACTCCGATGTTGTGCGCGTGGTTTCTGGTTCCTCTCCGTCCGAGCCGGAAGCGTGAGCGACGGGACGCGGAATCCGTCGCTGACGCTTCCGGCTCTGAAAAACATGGCAAGCGCGGTTTCTGGGCGTGGGTCGATCGCCGGTACGTCGGCGTGCTGCGGTGGTGCCTCGGCGGCAAACGGGGCTGGCACCGGGGCGTCGTCGTCGCCGTCGCACTGGCCGTGCTGATGTCCACGCCGGTGCTGTTCGAGATCGTCGGCACAGACTTCGTACCGAAGGACGATCAAAGCGAATTTGAAGTGAGTCTTTCGCTCCCCGCGGGCACCACGCTTTCCGAAGCCGATGTGCTCTGCCGCGATCTGGAAGAGAAACTCAAGAAAGTCCGCGGTGTGGAGAACATCTTCACCACCATCGGTGAAACCAACGGGAGATCGTCCAAGGGCCAAGGCGACGTGTGCAAGGTGCAATTCTACTGCAAGATGATCGACTTGAAGAAGCGCGAGTACGCCCAAAAAGATAGCATGAACGAAGCCCGGGCGATCCTCGCCGAGTACGTCGATTACCGGGCGGCGGTGCAAGAAGTGAAGCTTTTTAGCAGCAGTGCCTTCAAGAACGTACAGCTCGATATCGCGATCCGCGGCCCCGACTCGGCGGTGCTGGAGAAAGCCACGGAAACCCTCAAACGGAAGCTTTCTCAACACCCCGCCTTCTCCGATGTCGATACCACGCGGGCCAACCGCTCCCCGGAATTGCAGATCCACATCGATCGCGTTCGCGCCGGCGATCTCGGGGTAAACGTTCAAACCATCGCCAGCACGCTCGGCGTTCTCATCGGTGGCGAGCCGGTGAGTAAGTTCAAAGATGGCGTCGATCAATACGACGTGTGGTTGCGGGCCGATCTCCCGTCGCGGAACCGGTCGAGCGCCGTGCGCGAGATCACCGTGCCCAACCGGGACGGCAAACCGGTGGAACTCGGCAACTTGGCATCGCTGCAAAGCGATCAATCTCCGGCGGCCATCGAACGTTTCAACCGCCAGCGCTACGTTTCGGTGCAGGCGAACCTCACCGAGGGTCAAGCCCTCGGCAAAGTGTTACCCATCGTTCAACAAGAAGTTAAAGCGTTGAATCTGCCGCCGGAGTATCAGTACGAGTTCCTAGGCGAAGCGAAGTTGATGGCCGATTCGAACTCGAACTTCGCGCTGGCGTTCCTCCTCGCATTCCTGTTCATGTACATGATCCTCGCGGCGCAGTTCGAGAGTTTGGTTCACCCGATTACCATTCTCATGGCCGTGCCGCTGACGCTGCCCTTCGCGCTCGTGAGTTTAATGATCTTGCAAACGCCGTTGGACATTTACGCGATGATTGGCTTGTTCATGCTTTTCGGCATCGTGAAGAAGAACGGCATTCTGCAAGTCGATTACACGAACGTCCTGCGCAAGAAGGGGTTGCCGCGGAATCAGGCCATTCTCGAAGCGAACGAAGCCCGGCTGCGGCCGATCCTGATGACCACGATCATGCTCGTGGCGGCGATGATCCCCATCGCGTCCGGGCAGGGGCCGGGGGCGAGCGCCCGTGCCAGCATGGCCAAGGTGATCCTCGGCGGACAACTGTTGAGCCTGCTTTTGAGTTTGCTGATCACGCCCGTGGCCTACTCGCTCTGGGACGATATCGCCGGTATGATTGGGCGAATGTTCCGACGGCGCAATCCGAGTGGAACCCAATCCTCAGAAAGTGGAGAGGGCGTTCACGCGTCCGTCGGCGAGGGATAATTGGTGCGTGATCGTGCCCGGCAGTTCCTCCGGACGGTGGCTCACGAAGATCATCGTTTGATCGAGTGAAACCTCGGCGTCGAGCCAAGCTCGCATTCGTTGAACCGTCGCGGCATCGAATCCTTGGAACGGTTCATCGAGCACCAAGAGCGGCGGCCGCTTCACCGCGGCGCGGGCCAGCAGTATCAATCGCTGTTGGCCCGTCGAGAGCCGGCGGAACCGTTTCTCCGCCAATTCGGCGATGCCTAACGCGGCGAAGAGTTCATTCACTGCCGAGGTTTGTTCTTCGGTCGCTCGGCGGAATGTCATCACGTCGTAGAAGCCGGTGACCGCCACTTCGAAGGCCGTGAGCGAGCCCGGGAAGTAGAGGTGCAACTCGGGGGAAACCAAGCCGATCTTGCTCTTCACTTCCCAGATGCTTTCCCCAGTACCGCGACGGCGGTCGAACAAGCGCACGTCGTTCGCATAGGCTTGTGGGTGATCGCCGCAGATCAGGCTGAGCAGCGTGGTTTTCCCGGCCCCGTTCGGGCCGGTGAGTGCCCAGCGTTCGCCCCGGTGCACCGTCCACGAGACGTTCGACAGAATCGGTTTGCCGCCGTGGGTTACCGAGACATTGCGAAGCTCGATGATCGGCTCTGAATCCTTCGGAGCCGGAAGCGTGAGCGACGATTGGTTTTCTACCCCCTCTCCCGCTGGGGAGAGGGTCGTCCCGTTTCGGGACGGGGAGAGGGGATTTGATTGCTTTTCAAGCCCCTCTCCCCGCTTCTCGCTTCGCTCGATGCGACCCTCTCCCCAGCGGGTGAGAGGGTAAGACATCAACTTCCGGCTCGGATCAAGCGTTCCCAAATTCAGTACGTTCGTCACCCATTGGGGCACGGCATCTTCACCTGCGGCGATGATCAAACGCTGCCCCGCTCGAACCAACTCGCCGAGGAACGCATCGAGTTCGGCCCGCCCGGCAATATCCAAACCGACGTACGGATCATCGAGCAGGAGAAGTTCCGGTTGGGCGAGCAATGCCCGGGCGATGCGGGCACGGCGGGCTTGCCCGTTCGAGAGTTTGATGAACGAAAGCTCACGCAACTTGGCCAAGCCGAGGCGTTCCGCGATTTCTCCCACTTCGTCATCCGTGGCATTCGATCCCGCACGCAGGAAACCCTCCAAACTCAGCGGTTCCTCGGCATCGGCGAACTCGAACCGCTGTTGGTAGTAGTGCCCGGAATAGCTGAAAAGGCGGGATTCTTCTTTGAACGAAACGGAACGCATGATCTCGGCGGGGAACGCAATCGCTCGCCCGGAACGCCGTAGGGTTTCGAGCCACGGCCACGCGGCGCTTCCCTCGGCGATACGGTGCTTTCCGCGGATGGCTTCGAGGAAGGTTGACTTGCCGGAACCCATCGTTCCAACCACGGCCCAAGTTTCGCCATCGCGCAACGTCCACGAAAGGTCGCGGAGCACCGCGGGGCCACCGGTGCGTTCAATCGTGGCACGGTCGAAGACGATGAGCGGATCGCCGGACATTAAGCTTCATCCCCGATAGCTTCGGTCGGCGGTTCTTCCATCGAGGCTTCCTTGCCTTGGATTTTGTCGATGGCCAGATCGAGCAAGCGGGTGTACCCGGCGTTATCCACGGCTCCGGGGTCGGGGGTGCCTTGCAATTCGTAGAGCCAGCCTTCGCCGTAGGGGTCGATGTCGAAGCGGCGCGGATCGGTTTCGAGGATGGGGTTAGCGAGTGCGAAGGTGCCGGTACCCACGGCGAAAAGATCGGTGGTGGCTTTGAAGGCTTCGATCCAACCGATGGTCTCGCCGAGTTCGATCGCTTGCCCGAGCTTTACTTCGTAGCCGTATTCGACGAGGTCGCCGAGCATGCGTTGGGCGAAGCGGGTGACGCCAACGCGGAAGCGGCCCGGTTCGATTTCGTGCAGCCAGAAATGCGAAGGCGTGTAGAGCCGGTCGCCGGGCAGCTTGGTGGAGAATCGGGATCGGCGGTAATTCACCGGGCAAACGAGCGGGGGCATGGCACAAGCGTTCTTGGAGTTTGCAAATCCATTGGCGGTCGAGGGGGAATGCTAAAGGCTCAACTGATAACTATCGTCTAATTACTGTGGTCTCAATTCCAAAAGCAGTTTGAGGAAGATCAGACGTTAGTACACAGTGTTCAGCAGACAGTTAATACGGTGGATCACTTCCCCGCTTTGGGGGCGGCTTGAAACTCGGCAACGTTCATTTGGCGAACCGATCCATCGGCGAACAGTACCACGCCCCCCTTCGTCGGCACATCGTGAACGTGCCCCAAAATCGTATTCGAGGTGCCGCCCGTGAGTTGGGCGAACTGCACATTCATGAACAACACATACACGCCATCGTTAACGTCTTTCACCAACTGCACTTTCCCTTCGAGGTACTGCTTGAGATCGTCAGCGGATTTCGGCCCGCGGCCGTTTGCATCGTGATAGCTGTAATAGGCAAGTCCAAGTTGCTTCAGTTCGTTCGTCGCCTTTTGGCGATCCACACTCGGCAAACCGGTCTTAGGGCCTTGGTTCGTCTTGCCTTTGGCCTTGTTGGCCTTATCCATCGCGGCGTCTTTTTCGGCCTGCGTGAGCGGTTGGTCGTATGTTTCCGTCTTCTCGATCACGATTTCGGGCAGATCGGCCGGCTTCGGCTGTTTGAAACGCCACCACGCTACCCCGATCAAAATGAGTATGAGAACACCGAGGATGGCGTAGCGGATCGGTGAATCTTTGAAGCTCTTTTCTTCTTGCTTCTTCCGCCTCTTCTTCTTGCGGGGGCCGCCTTCGGGCCGCTTCTTTTTCTTCTTGGGCTTTTCTTCTTCTTCCTCCTCGTCGTCGTCCTCATCTTCGTCTTCGACCACGACGACGGGCTTTTTCTTGGGCGGCGGGGGGAGATCGTCTTCCTCCACGACCACCTTCGGCTTGGCCTTCACCGGCACCGCAACCAGTGGCTTCGCCACGGCGGGTTTCGCCGCACCGGGCATTGGCACAATCTTCGTTCTGGGCACCGTGAAGTAGGCCTCGCACTTGGGGCAAGGCACCACATCGCCGACTTCCGCCGGTTCGGGCAAGGTGACCACCGATTTGCATTCGGTGCAAATGGTGCGCGTCGAAGCCATGGGAATCTCGCTGGAGGTTTGAATGGAAAGTGTATCGCCATCCGCGTTCCTCGGCGAGGCGCCCGGTTGCAACGCGAGATCGTGAAATCGCTACAACCGGCATGGTTTTGCCGACTAGCCCGGATTGCCCACGTCGCACCCGCGGAACGATGGCAACGAATTGAACGTGTAAAAACTGCAAGTGCCGTTCCGAGAACCTCGGTAGCGTTCCACAATAGCAATGATTCCGCACGTTCTCCCGTTCGTGCGGCCCATCGGGTGGAGCTTCACCGTGAGTTACCGAAATTTCCTCAAGTCCGCCGTGGCCGGGTTGGTGCTGGCCGGGCCGCTGCAATCGAAGGAACGCCCGGAAGAACGTGTGGCCGACGACGTGCTCACGATCCGAGTTCAAACGGCGATCGCCGAAGATCCGACGCTGAAACCGCACCATTTGAACCTGTTGGTGAATATGGTGGATGGCATGGCCGTGATCGGCGGCGAAGTGCCCGATATGAAACTGGTGCTGCAGGTGGAACGGGTGGCTCGCAACGTTCCCGGCGTCCGTGCGGTGAAAGTCTCCGGTTGGCTTCCGGCGGGGGCATCGAACAGCGATCCGTACCGCCAACGGTTGTCGGAGCAACTCGGCCAAGCCAAACCCTTGGCTCCGCTCAGAATCGAAGTGCTCGGGCCGCCGCCGCTGGCGATCCTCTCCAAGCCCGTCGAACCGAATGCGGTATCCCGGCATTCATCGGCCCCGACGGGGATGCTGATGTCCCCCGTCGTAACCGGCAACAGAACGAGTTCACTCGCGCCCGGTGCGGCGCCGTTACCTTACCCGACGATCCCGCCACCGGGCGTTCCCACGCAGCCGATTATTCTGCAAGCCGGCACCCAGCCGTGGGAGGAACTCCGGCGCAGCGAGCTGCGGTTCGCGGGGTTGGATGTCCGCTCGAACGGCGGCGGTTACACGGTGGTGGGGAACGCCGCGGAGTTGATGGATGCGTGGGACTTCGCCCAGAAGTTGCAAGCGCTTCCGGGCGTCGATACGGTCGTCGTGGGCAGGATTGAAATGAAGTGAGTTGCGTTGGCGAGCCGGATACGTGAGCGACCGGAGCAAATTAGAACTCCGGTCGCTCACGCTTCCGGCTCACCAAAAATGAGTTACTTCACCACGGTCGCTTCTATCACTACGACGGTAGTTGGGTTTCCCGGCAAGCTGGATACCAACTTCACTTCCTTGCGGAACGCTCCGGGGGTTTTCGGGGCGAACTTCACCACCACCGCTTGCTGTTGGGCTTCCCCGGAGAAGGTTTCCACACTCACGCCGTCGCCGGAATCGGCGACCGCGGCGATCTTCGTCGCTAGGGAGGATCGCAAGAGGATGCGATGGCTGGCGACGTCCCCGGCCTTCATTTCGCCGAAATCGACGCGGTTCGGGCTGGCCGTGATCGGCGCTTGAACGAAGCCGCGAACGTTCACCAGCACCTGCGGGCTGGTGGGGTCGTTGGTTCGCAAGGTCAGGGTTTCGCCGAGTTCGCCGGGTGTAGCATCGGCTTTCAGTTCCACATTCACGATGTACTCGATGCCGAGGAGCGGCCCGCGCGTCTTTTCCTTCACGGTGATTTCGTACGGGCCTTTGCTGGGCAGCGAACCGGTGATCGCCCAATCGCGCTGCTTGCCGACGTACCGGAGCGAGAGGCTCTTCGCCGATTTGGTGCCTTGGGCCAAGGTTCCGAAATCGATTTCGCCGGGGGTACCGAGGGTGATGTCTTCGCGGCTGGTCGCTTCGAAACGCAACTCGGCGGTCGAAACGTAGTTCGGCCCAAAGGTCACGTACATCTTCTTCGATTGCTTTCCCTTGAACATCGCGGAGTTCATCGTGGCCGTGAAATCCGCTGATTCGTTCGGGAGCAGCACCTTGTTCGGCGGATAGCCTTTCAAGCAACCGCACTCGACGCGGACATCGATCACTTGGATCGGCACATCGTAAATGTTCGTGACGGTGAACTTGCGGGTGCAGAGCGTACCGTAAGGAACGGTGCCGAAATCGTGGGTAATCACCGGCGTGGGAACCGCTGTGGGATTGCTTTCAATGCCCGGAATGAAGAATTTGTTCGCCCATGGGCCGGGCGCGGTGGAGACGACCACCGGGGCGTTCGACCGTTTGACCGCGAGGGGTTTCTCGGCGAAAGCAAACGCGGGAAGAAGAGCCGAACAAACGACGCCGAGTGTGACACGCAGGGGTGAGTACATCCGAAGTAGCCTCCGACCGTGGCGCAGGGGGAATGCCATCCTGGCAACGGTAGAAGATCCATCGGAAGGCGTAGCCGCCGGGCTTACCTTATCAGTAGGGTCGTGGCGAAATCGTGGAAAGAACTCGCCCTACGACGGGCTTGATTGCCACATTTTACCAAATGGGCCACTCTTGGGAACCCATTTTCTCGGATCGGGCGTTCGGGGTCTGGCAAATTTTTCTGGCACTCCCCTGCTCGACCGACAACCTCACGGGGCGAGTGGCCATTACAATTTGTCGATATTTTATGATTTGCCGCCTAATTTCTCGACAGTCGTTGCGATTGTGCCCGGGGAGGGGTGGGTGGGCGGAACTGAGGGCACAAAAGTCGGCTTGAGCGATGTTGCTGTCGTAATGCTATGCCAATATGATGGAAGTGTTCGATCTTTGGATGGGGGTTTGTGCTCTGGGCGCGGGGGCACCAATGGGTTCAAATTCCCATTGGAATGATATTGGGGTAGCGACACTGATCGAGGTCGGTAACGATCATCAGTTGGCAGATCGGGAGCCCTTGGAGACGATGTTGAGGGCGTGTGACAAACAAGGAGCCAACAAATGAGCGTGTCAGACGAAGAACGACGCGACGCCGAGAAAACCGGAAAGCTTGTCAGCAAGAAGCTCAAGGAGATCATGGAGTTGCAGGCCGACATCGATGTCCTGTTGCGAGACAATCAACCAACGCCATTTGGCTCAAAGATTTGGGAGTACGCCTGCATTGAAGCCTTGCAACGGATTGTGGCAATGACAGCGATCCAATTCGTCCTTTTCGAGCCAGAGGGAAGGGTGAAAGGCGATGCCGAGTTCAAGGCCACTGCTCATAAGATGCTTGATATCATCATCGCTCAATTGAAGACGCTGAAAACGAAGAAGTCCGATTGGTGATAGTCATGAACCCAAAGACCGTCGAAAAAACTCGAAGCAGAAGGATATGAATGGTGGCCCGAAGGCGTGGGGCGGGGTGATTGGCGTGATTCACGCATCCGGCACTGCGATGAACGCATCCCCGGCACGAACGTTGATCGGTTCGGGCAGATCGACTCATCCGCCTGGAGGAGGGGAATCATGGATCGCCTATTTTCCGCAGTCGAATCATGGCCAACTTGTCACGTCGGGTCATCGCTTTGATTGCCAATTCTCGCTTCAAGGCCGAACTTTGATCGGGTTGAATCTCGTGGTAAGCCAGCCTCACTGGAAGACAACTGCGGGTATCTTTGGATGCCGTACTCGCATTGTGCTGACGGAATCGACGGGCGCTGCGGATGGTTCAGCGGGGTTCGGGGGCGATGTATTTGACGGGGGAAGTTGAGAGAGTTCGCCGCCGATGATTCGGCGTAACGACGTACTCGTATGGAGAGTATTTGATTACTTCGACCGTTTTGATGACTTCAACGGTTTGAACTTCGGGTTTCGGTGGGTTCGCCGAACCAATTAAAAATCCGATTCCGATTCCGATAGAGAGCAAAGCGACCGAAGCGAGGATGGATCGTGGTTCCATCCCTGTTTCCTTCCCGAAGTATCCAAGAAATTTATCCAAACTTATCCAAGCAAAAAAGGCTTAAATTCTAGGATATTTCAGAGCCACCTGCGAGACTCGAACTCGCGACCTACGCTTTACGAAAGCGTCGCTCTACCAACTGAGCTAAGGCGGCATCCCATCTATCAAAATATCAGCGGTTCGCATCAAGACAAGCCCACCACCCAATGGGTTCGATCACAGGAACATGTCGCTTGACAGGATGGGAGAGGTTGGTATCGTCCGCCGCGTGTGTGCCGAGGGTTCGGGGGAATCGCGGCACACCGGGGGACGCCACTCATGTTGACATCGCACACTCGCCGCCGCTTTCTCACCCACAGCCTCTTCACTGGGCTAACGGGGGCCTTCAGCCTCGCCGCGGGGTGCAAGTATTTCCCGCAAGAAACCCAGCGTGCCCAAGCCGCCGAAGATCCCGATAAGGATCAGTTCGCCACCATCGGAATGAAAACGGTGATCGGCAACGCCGATCCGATCCCGGTATCGTCGGTCGGGTTGGTGTGGAACCTGAAGGGTACCGGCAGTACGCCGCAAGCCGATAGCTGGCGGACGATGCTCGAAACCGCTCTCAAGAAGCGCAAGCTCACCCCCAAAGAAATCCTCGACGATCCGAAGCATTCGACCTCGTTGGTTCTCGTTTCCGCCCAAGTGCCCCCGGGTGCCCGCATCGGCGATCGCCTCGATGTCGATGTGACGCTGCCGCCCGGCAGCAAGACCACGAGCCTGAAATTCGGGATGCTCGACGTTTGCGATCTTACCAACTTCGAACTGGCCGGCGCCGCCCGGCAGCAGCTCACCGATGCCGGGGTGGCCGTGGGCAAAGTGCCCCAAGCTTCGGCGAATGCCCTTTTGCTCGGGAACCGTTTGGCCGTGGCCGAAGGGCCGCTCGTAGCGGGAACGATGGTGCAAGCCGGGGAGCCAAAGGCGATCGCTGCAAGCCCCGACGATGCCCCGGAAGAACCGATGCTCCGCGTCGCCAAAATTTGGGGCGGAGCCGTTTGCAATTTCGATCGCCCGTATTACTTCCTTTTGAACGATAACGCCCCGCAACCGCGGCTGGCGATGGTCGTCGCTTCCCGGTTGAACTCCGTGTTCATCGGTAGCGGGGATCGCGCCGGCAAGATCGCGGAAGCCAAGGTGCAAGGCAAGCCGCTCGTCGCGGTGTTCGTACCGCCGGCGTACCGTTTGAATCATTCGCGCTTCCTGATGGTCGCTCGCCAAGTTCCCTTGGTGCCCGTCACCTCGAACGATCCGAGTCGGAAGAAACTCGAAGGCGAGTTGCTTTCACCGGAGACGGCCATAGTGGCGGCGCTCAAGCTCGAAGCCTACGGTACCGATAGCGAAGACACGTTGCGGGTGGGGTTGGAAGAAGAATCGCCGTGGGTGAAATTCGCGGCTTCGACTTCGCTCTGCTACCTCGGCAAGGCCGATCCGCGTGCGGCCCTCGCCCTCGGCGACCTCGCTTACAAGCACCCCGCGTTGCGCTCGCACTGCCTCACCGCGTTGGCCTCGCAAGACGATGCCCCGTGTACCGAACAGTTGGTCGAGTTGATGCGGAAGGGGGATTCGAGCCTGCGGTACGGGGCCTTCTCCGCGTTGCGCACCGCCGATGCCAGCCACGAAGCGATCCGCGGCCGGCGCATGGGGAACTCGTTCTACCTGCACACGGTGGCGCCCGATTCGGAATCGTTGGTTCACCTCACCACCGAGCGCCGCAACGAGATCGTGCTGTTCGGCAACGTGTGGCCGGTGCGCGGGCCGTTCTCGATTCCGCTCGGCAACGAGTTCACCGTGAGCATGAAGGACGGCGACAAAGCGGTTACGATCAGCCGGATCATGGCGAAGAAAGCCCCGGTGTACAAAACGGAGAACGACCCGGACACCGACGAAAACTACGAAGTGGTGAAGGTCGAGAAGCGCCCCGATTTGAGCATGCTCCTCACCGGCGTGGTCGAACTGGGTGGAACGTATTCGGATGCCATCGAATTGATCCGCCGACTGAGCGCCGCCGATTGCCTCGGCACGAAAGTGGCCATCGACACCATGCCCCGCGGCATCAGCATTCAGCAACTCGCCCAGATCGCCCGCATCGATCCGACCGTGATGAAAGCGAACAAGGAAGTGGAACGGGTTCAGCACGGCGGCGACGCCTTGCAATCGGGAATCGATCTGCCGAGCGAAGCGGAGGCGGTGAAGAAGAAGTTCGAAGAGCCGTCGTTGAACCGCGATCCCGGCCGCCTGTTCGCCCCGATCGGCTTGGATGCGGGCACCGCCAAGATGCGGGCCACGGAGTAATTGTTGGAGTTCCACCTTCGGGCGGTCTTCGTGTTCGGCTGGCAATCCAATTTACCCTCTCCCCTTGAGGGAGAGGATCGTTTCGAGCGGAGCGAGAAGCGGGGAGAGGGGTTT
This sequence comes from Gemmatales bacterium, assembly GCA_038211045.1. Lineage (GTDB taxonomy): Bacteria > Planctomycetota > Planctomycetia > Gemmatales > Gemmataceae > JALHQU01. Next base: position 2,467 of record JBBQWA010000031.1, on the reverse strand, counting down.
GGAACGGCGAGTCAAAGAACCCCTCTCCCGGTTCGCTGCGCGAACAACCCTCCCTCTACGGGAAAGGGTTGAAAACGCTCGCCGTTTGCCTTACGCGGATTCGCCATGTTGAAAAGGCTCGAACTCGTCGGGTTCAAATCGTTTGCCGAGAAAACGCGGTTCGAGTTCGCGCCCGGAATCACCGCGATTGTCGGGCCGAACGGTTCGGGCAAAAGCAACGTCGTGGATGCGGTGAAGTGGGTGCTCGGCGAACAATCGGCCAAAGCGCTCCGCGGCGGCGAAATGACCGACGTGATCTTCAATGGGTCGAGTACCCGTCGATCCATCGGAATGGCGGAAGTCTCACTCACGTTCGATAACACCCGGCAAATCCTCGCTTCCGAATCCACCGAAGTTCAAATCACCCGCCGCGTCTACCGCGATGGCGAAGGCGAGTACCTGCTCAACGGCCAAACGGTGCGGTTGAAAGACATCAAGGATTTGTTCCTCGGCAGCGGCGCCGGCCAAGGCGCGTACAGCGTGATCGAACAAGGGCGCGTCGATGCCCTCCTCATGGCCTCCGCGAAGGATCGCCGGGCCATCTTCGAGGAAGCGGCCGGCATCAGCCGATTCAAAGCCAAAAAAGTCGAAACCCTCCGCAAACTCGACCGCGTGGATACCGATCTCATCCGCGTGCGGGACATTCTCCAAGAACTCGAAAAGCAACTCGGTACCCTGCGATTGCAGGCCTCCAAGGCGCAGAAGCACCGCGAATACTCCGAGGAACTCCGCCGGCTGCGCACCTCCTCGGCCCGGCGCGATCACCTCGATCTCGTGGAAACGATCCGGCGAGAATCCGAGGTTCTGCAATCGCTCCGAGTGGCCGCGAACGAAGCCGATCAACAAACCACCCAAGGCGATAGCGAACTCGAACGCCTCGAACTCGCCTTGGCGAATGCGGAAGAGCAACGGCGAAAACACGAAGGCGAACTCGCCGCGCTCCGTCAATCGCTCACCGGTTTGGAAGCGGCCATCAAGTACGAACGGATTCAAAGTACCGGCCTCGAAACCGAGCTATACCGGTTGGGCAAGCAGCGTGTCGAGTTGTTGGAATGCTTGCAAACCGGTGAAAACGAAAGGCTCGAATTCCGGCGGGAACTTGAACGGGGCCGGGGTGAACTCGCTGCGGGGCAGGCGCGGGCCGCCTCGGCAAGCGAAGCCCTCGCCGCGGAAACCGCACGCATTCGGGAACTGCAATCGCGGGAACAACGCGAACGCGAACGCCAGATCGAACTCGCGGGTCAAGTCGCGCGCCTCCGTGCCGATGTTCAACGGTTGCGGGCCGATACCGAAACGGCGAATGCCGAGCGAATCTCCAAGGAAGGCGAAGCCGAACGGCTCGGGTTGGAACTCGAAGATGCGGAGGAATCGCACGGGCGGCTCGTGCGTTCCGAAGCTCGCCTGACTGAACAATTGAAAGGGGCGGAGCAAAACCGCGAGGAATACCTGCACTACCGTGAGCTGCTTCTGGCGAAGGTGCGAGGGTTGCGCGGGGAACTCGAAAGCCTGCGCGAACGCCGCAGCGATTGCAACGGCCGCGCCGAAGTGCTGGAAAGCTTGGAACGCAGTTACGAAGGCCTCGGGGCCGGTGTCCGCGAAGTGTTGCGGCGGTGCGGCGAAGGGGATCGATATTTGAACGCCGCTCTCGGCGGGTTGATCGGCGACCTCATCCGCGCCCCGCGCGATGTGGCCGCGTTGGTCGATCTCGCCTTGGGCGAGGCGGCCCAATGTTTCGCCGTGCGGGAAACTCACCGTTGCGAAGAGATCGCCGAATACCTTTCCGAGATCCCCGGCCGCATCGGCTTGATACCAGTGCAGCGCACCCATTGGAAACCGATTCCCTTTCCCCGATTGAGCGAATCGGTTCACATCGAAGATCAGGAACTGCAACCGCTCGCGGAGCAGCTCCTCGGCAACGTGGCAATGATCGATTCCATTTCCGAAGCGAATATCGACGATATGCGCTTCATCACACCGCAGGGAGAACTGCTCGAAGCCGATGGTCGCTTGAGCTTCGGCCCCGCGCACGCGGAGACCGGCATCGTTTCGCGCAAGAGCGAACTCCGGGAACTCCGCGGGCAAATCGCCGAGTTCGATCACCGCATCGGTCAACTAGAAACGTCCTGTACCCACGCTCAAAGCCAGATCGAATCTTTGAACGATCCGCTCCGTACGCTCGGTACCGAAATCGACGCGATCGAAACCGAAGCGGGCGCCTTGCGCAATCAAGTGCGGGATCAAAAACAAAACTGCGAACGCCTTCGGCACTCTCTGCGGCAGGTGGAATTGGCGCGGGAACGCCTCGAACTGCTGCGAATCCGGGGGGCGGAAGCGCTCGTGGCGATCACCCGGCAACTCGGCGAATTCGATGCCGAGGCCGCCGATCTTCAACGTCGACTCTCGGAATCTGGCGAGGCACTCCGCACGG
>JBBQWA010000030.1:0-20148 GCA_038211045.1 Gemmatales bacterium | reverse complement strand
CCCGAACGGTGGAGCGGGGTTGCCTTCGCACCGGCAACTTCTAGATTGACAGCCACGATACATTTACGAATCTTCGCATCGCACTAAGGAGCGGATCATGGCGGGTGGAAAAGGTCGGCGAAAAGTGGGTCGGAAGAAGCGGCGGATGCGGGCCAAGATTCGCCACCGCAAGTAATCCGCAATTCAACCCATGATGATAAAGCGGGGGCGTTGTCCCCCTCTTTCTTTTCCAATTCACTTCCCCTTGCGGGCCGACAGCACTTCCGTTATTCCCCCTCTATGTGGGGTTATATCGAGAGTTTCCGTTGGCTTCTTCCCATCGCGCTGATCGCGGCTCCGGCCTGCATGCACAGGATCGTGCCGCCGCCGTCGCCCGTGGAAGCGGGCCTCAAACCGATTGAAATCATCGATCCCATCGGGGAAGCCAAGGCCGATCAGGCTTGGAACATGGAGGATTTGTTCCTCCTCGGCGAACGCATCCGCCAATCCAACAAACCGGCCCAACTCCCGCCGAAACGCAGCGTGCTCGTCCTCTCCGGGGGCGGCGCCTACGGGGCCTACTCCGCCGGGGTGCTCGTCGGCTGGACGCAATCGGGCACGCGGCCGGTCTTCGATGTCGTCACCGGGATCAGTACCGGCGCGTTGATTGCCCCGCTGGCGTTCATGGGTTCCGCCTACGACGCTCAGCTCCGCGAAGTGTACACCACCCTAAAAAGCACCGATGTGTTCCTCATCCGCAAACGGATTCGCACCCTGTTCCGGGAAGGCTTGGCAGATAGCGGGCCGTTGGCCCGGCAAATCGAAAGAATGATCACGCCCGAACTCCTCGCCCAAATCGCGGCGGAGCACGCCAAGGGGCGCCGATTGTACGTGGGCACCACTGATCTCGAATCGCGGCGGTCTGTGCAATGGGACATGGGCGAAATCGCATCCCGGGGAACACCCGCCGATCTCGAACTCTTCCGCAAGGTGCTCTTGGCATCCTCGGCCATTCCCGGCTTCTTCCCGCCGGTGAAAATCCCGATCACCGTGGACGGCCAACCTTACACCGAGCGCCACATCGATGGCGGTGTGACCAGCGCCCTCTTCTTCCGGCCGCCGTACATTTCCATGGAATGGAAGAACCACCCCGTTATCGCCTCCCTGTACGGTTCGGACGTTTACATCATCGTGGCTGGGAAACTCTACGCCGACCCGCAAACCGTTTCGCCCCGGGCGCTCATCATCGCCGCGAACAGCGTGAGCACGCTGATTTACAGCCAAACCCGCGGCGATCTTTTGAAGTTGTACATGGCCTGCATCCTCACCGGAATGAACTACTCGATGACCGCCATCCCCGGCGATTTCCCGGCACCTTCTACGAGTACCGATTTCGATCCCGTGGAAATGACGAAGATGTTCAACGAAGGCTCGGCCCGGGCCTTGGCGGGCACGGCGTGGCGGAATACCCCGCCCGGTTTGGAACGGGGAGAGGGTACTATGATCCGCGTCGGGACGACTCTCACCCGGATCGACCTCGGCTCCCCGGATGCGAAACCCCGACCCAGCGGCATCATTCAATGGCTGAACGCGATGATGGATCCGGAACCGGCCAAGCAGGCTCTGCCCGCCCCGATTGTCCCCGTCGACGCGAGGGAACCAGTTTCGCGGTAATGGGACTTCTTGTAGGTCGATCCGCTGGGCGCACGGGGTGCGAACACGGCCCGACAGAACCCGCATCGTTCACACGCCGGGCCTCCGCTCACCTTCGGCGACCCTCCGCACCGACCTACGAAACCGGCGGCGTTCGCTTCCTTCCGCTCAGGGCGCCCAACGCGAAGAGGATTACGGCGAGCAAACCGAATGCGATGGTGACCGTACCGTTGCTCTCGGCGAACGGCTCGCCAAACACCGAAACGTGTTCGAGCATTTTGCCGACATCGAGCGCATCGCGTACTCCCCACTTCGAAGGTGCCAGATCGAGGAACGCGGCACACAACGCCGCGATGGAACCCCCGGCGATGTAGCCGGAACTGATGAGGACACCCGGCCCCGAATCCCCTTCCTCGGGGCGATTGCGGATTTTATCCACGAGCCAACGCATGATGCCGCCGAGGAAAATCGGCGTGCTGCTCGAGAGGGGCAAGTAAACACCCACTGCGAACGGCAGCGACGGCACTCCCGCCAGTTCGAGGGTGATCGCGATCAAGACGCCGATGAGAACCAAGTCCCACGGCAAATTCCGATCGAGAATGCCATCGATGATGAGCGCCACGAGTTGCGTCTTCGGTGCCTCGAAGCGTTTGATCTTTTTTCGTTCCGCTTCGGGTTTGCCCTCTTCGCTGTCTTCATGATCGAGCTTGCCGTTCACCGCGGGATCGCACCGATACGCGAAGGTGCCATCATCCGCGATGTAATATCTGCCCGGCGGAACATCGGCCGGGGTTCCCTTCGTCAACATTTCCGGGGCGATCTTTTCGTTATCCCCGAGGATCAGCACGAGGTACTTGTGCGAATCTTGCTCGTATTGACCGGACTGCACGCGGTCTCGATTCGTGAGCTTTGAAATATCGACCGTCGCCTTGGGAAGTTCCAGCTTCGAATAGATCGTCCAAGCGTTGTTGAGCAAAATGAGTACTACACCGACCGCGAGTGCCGAGGTGAGCGAACCGATCAGGATGGCGTATTGTTGATATTTCGGGGTCGCACCGAGGAGATGCCCGGTTTTCAGGGCTTGGGAAGTCGTACCGCCGTTGCTGGATGCAACGCACACGACGCCGGCGATGGTCAAAGCCAGCAACTTGATTTCTTTGCCGAGTACGATGACTCCCGCTTCGGAGAGGCCGAGGAGAATCAGACACGTCATCAGCAATGTTGCGACGGTCATGCCGGAAATCGGGTTGCTGCTCGAACCGATTTCCCCGGTGAGCCGGCTCGATACGATCACGAACAGGAACCCGAACAGGAGGATCATCACCGCGCCCGCGATACCGGCTCGGTTGAAACCCAAGCCGAGTTGCGGGGCGGCCGCGAGTGCGAAGATCATCCCCAAACTTCCGAAGAGTACAACACTCATAGGGAGATCGCGTTCGGTACGCGGCACGATGCCCGATTTCGCCGGATCCTTCTTTCCGAAAGCGTCCCGCAATCCGCCGACCACCGCACCGACGATGACCGGGAGTGCTTTCAACATGCTGATGATGCCGCCGGCCGCGACCGCCCCGGCACCGATGTACAAGATGTAATTCTCGCGGATTGATTTCGCGTTCATGTTCTTGATGAGCCCGACATCGAGCTTCGTTTTCTCGTCGATCTTAGAGATCGCGGGGAGAACGACGGTCTCCGAGCTTTCCCCAAAAAAGACGATCATCGGGGCGATCACCAAGTAGGCGAGCACGCCCCCCGCGAGCATGATGCTGCCGATGCGCGGCCCGATAATGTAACCGACTCCGAGCAACGGGGCCGACATCTCGCAACCCACCGAAGCGCCTTTCAAACCTATGGCCTTTCCGCCTTCTTGAGCGACCCAGAGAGCTTTGCTGGCGGTGTCTTTCCACATCACCAAACCGAGCATCATGAATTGGTAGACGAAGCCGATGATGAGACCGATGACGAGCGTGCCCGCCGTGCTGCCCCCCTTCTCTCCCGCGATGAGCACATCGGCGCAGGCGGTACCCTCGGGGTATTTCAATTCGCCGTGCTTTTGAACGATGAACGCCCGGCGCAGGGGGATCATCATCAAGATGCCGAGGAGGCCACCGAGTACGCCGACGGTCATCACGCGAACGACATCGATATCGAAACCCAACAAAAGCAGTGCGGGCATCACTAGCCCGACACCGAAGGCGATGCTTTCCCCGGCGCTGCCCGCCGTTTGGGCCGTGTTCGATTCGAGCACGCTGCGCTTGCGGAAACCCATCGACGACATGACTCGGAACATGGCGAAGGAGAGCACCGCCACCGGGATACTCGCGGAGACGGTCAAGCCGACCTTCAACACCAAGTAGACGGAAGACGCCCCGAACAGAATCCCGAGTAACGATCCGACCACTATCGGAGCGATCGTGAACTCCGGCGGCGATTCGCTCGCGGGAACGAACGGTTTGAATTCGGGTTCCGGCTCGGGCATGGAATCGTTCCGTGGGGAATCGGGTTGGTTTACTAGCGGTTTGGCGGGGAGTTCCCGTGAATCTTCCTATTCTTACGATACCTCACCTTCCTCGGCTTGGTTCGCCCGTCGTCGCATGTCACCCCCACGCCACACCGCCACCGGATCATTCGCCCTTTCGTTCGGGCTATTTCTTGGGCGTTGCGGCATAGTTTCAAATCTTTCAACGCCGTCCGCAACCGGCCCACGTTGCGATCCACCGCTGTGATCTCACCGTTGTTTCGTTAGCGGCGACAGGGTGGGTGGGAATAGTTGCCCCACAACGCCGCGGAAGGCGTCGCCGAGGAATTGGAATACTTTAGTTCCCCAGCAATTTCTGAAACCAACGGCCCATCGCTGAACTGCGCGGGGTCACCGGCGAGCGCAGCGCCTCGGCGAGATCTGCCATCTTCTGCCAACGGCGGGCGGGGTCGCGTTCCAAACCCTTCAACACGATTCGCTCGAACGATGGCGCAATCGTTATCCCCAACGATCGAAGTGAAGGCGGCGGTTCCGTCATCGCTTTGGCGAGCGCCGCTGTCAAACTCGTCGCCTCGTGCGGGGCACGGCCGCTGAGCAAATAGTAAAGCGTCGCCGAGACCGAGTAGATATCCGATGCGGCCCCTATCGCTTCGCCGCGGAGTTGCTCCGGGGAGGCGAAGAGTACCGTACCCAACGGAGCCTCGGCGGATGTTTCGCCGGATCGCGCCGAGAGGCCGAAGTCGCCGAGTTTCACCCGACCATCCTCGGCGAGCATGCAATTCGAGGGCTTCACATCCCGGTGAAGTACATCCTTCGCGTGGGCGGCTTCCAGTGCTTCGATCACATCGAGAATCAACGCCGCGGCTCGTTCCGCCGGCAACGGCCCTTCCTCTTCGATCAATTCCTTCAATGTTCGCCCCGGCATCAACTCCATGGCGATGAACGGCTGGCCGTTGTCATCGGAGATGCAGAGCACCTTCACGCAGCGGGGGAGGTCGAGCAGAAATGCCAGTCGCCCGGCGTTGCGGAAGTTCTCGGCGATGTTCGGATTCTCGGCGAACTCGGGCAGAAGCACTTTGATTGCTACACGATCACCGGTGATTACATCGAGTGCTTCGTAAACGTCGGCGGTGCCGCCGCGGCCCAAGTGTTTGAGCGGGCGGTACCGCGGAGCTTCTTGCTGCGGTTTGGCTTCATCGCCGTGTTCCGGAGCACTCAATTCATTCGTATTGTGATAGCGGATGCGATACCCGCAGAAGGGGCAGAACAATGGCAAATTCGCCAGATCGTCGAGCTTGGAGAGAATCCCTTGGCAACTATTGCAATGGAAGGCCATGGAACGATTCACCCTTTGGTTACGCCGCGGCGGATGTGGTGAATCGCTTCGCTCAAGGCGTAGAAGTGCCTCCCGGCCGTCATCCGCTCCACTTCGTGTTCGTTCAAACTGGCCGCGAACAGGTACAACGCATTCGCCGCGGCGGGATCGCCCGTCGGTTTGACCATCACTTCCAAATATACCGCTCCCACGTTGACATCGAAGCAGAAGGTGACGTTCGCCCCCTGCCGAATCGGCTTCAACAACTCATCCAATCGCGGCAGTTCGCGGAAGATCCGTTGCGCCTCTTCATGCCACAATCGCTTTTGTTCCGCTATGCCTTTCCTCGGGTCGGCGTCGAGCTCGGCATTGGGAACTTCGGGCATTCGGTATAGCCCGCGCAGAATGTCCCGATCGTTCGCCCCTTCGGCCATGACGGTGCCAACCTCGTTGCGGATCTCGCAGAGGTACGCGTAATCGAGCCCGCCTTTCCATCGCACATAGTGCCGGATTGCCCGGCGGTATTCTTTGAGCAAATTCTTCGGGTTCGTGCTGAAGGTTCGCGGGTGCCGGGGCAGGTTCCACCAACACCACAAAAAGAGCATGAGGAGCGTGACGCCGAAGACCGCGAACGACATCGCCCCCACCACTTCCGATTGGGCTTTTTCCTCGTTTACCAATTGGCGGAGCAACTGCGAATGGGAATTGTTATATTTCAATACGGCCCGAGCCAAGAGCGAGTACGCCCCTGCGAAGAGAACGCCCGCGAGCAAGGGCAAGTACCGCCGGCCGGGGTTGATCCACTCGACGAGCGGCTGCCGGCTTCCGAAGCTGATGAGGTAGCTGAACAGGAAGTAGACGAGCGCCGCGTACCCGGAAGCCTGGAAGAGTTCGTGCATGGTGAATCTGCTTTCCGAGGCTGGAGCGTCAGCGAGGCAGCGCTCCAGCAATTCAGACACTGCTTCGCTGACGCTTCAGCCTCGGAATTCACTCCGTCGTTTCGTCGGTGAGACACTGCTTCGCTGACGCTTCAGCCTCGGAATTCACTCCGTCATTTCGTCGGTGAGGTTCGCATTGGTGTACACGTTCTGCACGTCTTCGTTGTCGGCGAGTTTGTCCATGAGCTTGGCGATCTTGGTTCCGCGTTCCACATCGACTTCCGCAGGTGCTTTCGGCAGGTACTTCACTTCGCTTTCGACCATTTCTAAGGCCGCTTTCGAGAGCGATTCCTGAACTCCGAGGAATTTGGCCGGGTCGCAGAGGATCTCGTAGGCATCGCCCATTTTCTGGAAGTCGTCGGCCTCGGCGTCCATCGCGACGGTCATCACCGCGTCTTCATCCGGGTACTTCGCGGCATCGATCAGGATGCGGCCTTTGCGGTCGAAGAGGTGCCCGACGCAACCGGGTAGGCCCATGTTGCCGCCGTTCTTCTCGAAGATCACCCGCACTTCGTTGCCGGTGCGGGCGCGGTTATCGGTGACGGCTTCGGCCATGATGGCGATGCCGCCGGGGCCGTACCCTTCGTAGGTCACTTCCTCGAAGACGATCCCTTCGAGTTCGCCGCAGCCCTTCTTGACGGCCCGCTCGATGTTATCCTTGGGCATGCTCACGTTGCGCGCTTTCAGGATCGCGTAGCGCAGGCGGAGGTTCGTATCGGGGTCTCCGCCGCCATTGCGGGCCGCGATCATGATGTAGCGGGCGAGTTTGGAGAAGAGGCGGGCGCGGGCGCCGTCCTGCTTGCCCTTGCGGACGGCAATATTGGCGGAATGGCTGTGGCCTGCCATGGGGAGAAGCTCCGAACGAAACGAGTATATCGTTCTGGCATTGTATTATTTCGCAGAAGCACTGGCGTTGAGCATCGGGCTGAGGCTGCGCCAATGTTTTCTGGCACCCTCCCCTCCCGACGAATTCGCTCTGCGAATTCCGGCGACCTCCCCCGCAATCACAAGGAGGAGGTGGGTCTTATTGTTAAACGAAGATGGGCCGAACACGGCCACACTCTTTGCCTCCCCACTTGTGGGGCGAAGGCTTCCCGACAATTGATAAACGTGCGACAGCCATCCCAACCTACAAAACTCACGAATCACGGTGCCTTCGGCTCCGCGTCGGTCGGTTTTTCACGCTTCCGAATGATGCCCCAACTGATGCCGTAGTAGATCACCCCGACGACACCGCCGATGACGGCCGCGTACGGCCAAAGGTGCGGGTACGTCGAGAGCAGGTACAACACAACGCCGAGGCCGCCGAGGAAGCCGGTCATGCGCAGAATCCAGCCGATGGCTTCCTTGAAAATGCGGCTCCAACGGTCATGGCGTGCCGCACTGTAAACGAGGCTGACCACGATCAGCAAGAACGGCAACTGGTAATAGATGTTCATAGCGAAGAGCGGTTGCATCAGGCGTTCCCCTCGTTCGCGGCGTCTTCTTCCTCTTCCCGCACCAGCGGCCCGGCGAACGCATCGTAGATCACCAAGATGTTCAACACACCGGCGATCACGGTGTACACCCATCCCAAATCCCAACGTTTGTCGCCATCGCGTTGCAGATCGTTCAGCGTAGTTTCATTGGGCGTTTGCATGTAGGTGCCGACGAGGGCGTTCGGCGCCGGCTTCCACGCTTGCTTCTCCAACTGGCTGGCGGGATCGGGTAACGGAGGCGTTCCGATGTATTGCAACAGCGCGGGCCACGCGGCGGCCCCGATCCAGACTTGGCCGAGGAATTCCTTGCGGTAGTTGAAATCTTTGGCTAGCCCCGGCAACGTGCGGCCGAGCAGTTTCACCTCGGGCAGGTTCTTGGCATCGGGCAGCCATACGTTCTGCCAATGGCCGAGGAACATCCCGTAGAAGAAGAGGCTGTACAAGCAGACGAAGTAGAGGATGCCCTTGGCCACGCGGCCTTGGTACACTTGCCCCAATCCCGGAACGGCGTAGCTGAGAATCGCGGCGACCGGATCGTGTTTTCGCGGCGGGATCGGCGGGGGAAGAGGGGGCATCAGCGTCTCGGCGGGCCAACGGAAAACGACGCGACCGGGTGCGGCAATTCAATTTCGCTGCATCCCGGCCGGGATTTCGATTCTGAAAGTATAGCGAGCCGCATCACTGCGGCCAATGCACCCAACCCATGCCCATCGCGGCCCACGCCCCGGCGGCGGCGAGCAGCGCCAACCCGGCGAAGCCGAGGAACATCTTCACCGGGGGTTTCAATACCACCGTGCCCACCGGCCCGAGCAATTTCAGAGCGAATTCGAGGATCGTGTTGACGCCGAACACCGGCCACATCATCACCGGCAGCCGCGATGGCGCGGCGGCCTGCAATTTCACCCCGGCCGTTGCGGGCGGAGGCAGGTGGAATGGATTCACATTGCCGAACGGATGGGCCGGGGCGCTCACGCTATTCATCTTGATCGGTACGAACCCGGCGGGCGTAGCCGGAGCATCGACACCCCGGAGCGTACCCGGCGGCGGGATTACCGCGAAGGCACTCGGGCCGGGCCGTGTCAAGCCGGAGGGAGATACGGCGTGCGAAAGAGTCATCGCCGGTTCGGGCTGCGGGGCCGCGAAGTACGGGGATTTCACTTCCATATCTGCCCTGTCGGTGCGCCACATCCCATTGATCGGCGGCATCTCCGGTAACGGCGGCGGCGGTGCCACCATGGGCGGATGCGGGATTTCCGGTTTGTTCAACGGGAGTGCGAGCATCCGTTGGAGCAGCGTATCGAGTTCATCGAGTTGCTGGCGGGTGAGATCGTTCGGGCTGATCGACGTAGCCATCGGTCGAATCCTTCGCGGATGGTGAGCCTTGTGTTGCTTCCTGAAGTGTACGCCATGCGGAAATTCGTGAAAAGGGCAACTTGCGAGCAAGCACCCGAGCCGCTTGGCCCGGAATCGAATGCCAATGTTTTACCGAGCGGCGGGCGTCAGCCCGCTGAGATATAACACCTCAGCGTGCTGACGTCCGCCGCTCGTGTCCGTTCGATTACGTCCGTGACCCGAAGTACGAGGCGACCACGCCGACTTCCACGGCTTGCCAAATGTGCATGAAGCCATCGGTCTTGCCGGGTTCCGTGGAAACGAACATCATGAACAAGGCGAATTCGAGGACGAGCATAATCATGCCGATGAGGCCGAGCCAAGAACGCAACGTTTGGAACACGACATTGTGCCTGCCGAGGATTACTCGCATCAGCAATCCGGCGGCGAAGCCAGCCGCGGTGATGGCCATGAGCGGCCCCCACCAATCGCGGAACTCCGCGACGTCCGGCGTCATGCGGGCGGAAAACAGGGCGGGATCTTTGAACAGTGTATACCCCACGACCGCGACGCTGCCCCCGACAAAAATGATCCGTAGCACCCACGGCAACAGGGCCGAATCGCCCACGGCTTGCACGGTAGGGGCCGACGAAAAAGCCATCAGTACCATTGCGAGTAGGAAGAAGTGCCCGAGCAGCGGCTTGGCGGTCGTGGAGTCGGGCCAAAGCAGGATCATCCAGAAGAAGCCGCAAATCAGCAGCGACATGAATGCCCGCACGCTGCCGAGCGGCAGACCGAACGGATGCCGGGGAATCATCGCGGCATCGTAAACGCCGTTGCTCATGGCTGTGCCTCGCAAGGTGGGGAGTTCGCACGGTCAATCTATGGTTCGCCGGAAGGTTGTGGAACTTTTCAAAATCCGTCTCTTGACGCGCGCACAACTGTTCTTAAGTTAATAGCCTAGTACCTTCCGTCTCGAAGTCTGATTGCAGGGATTCTTTCGCAATGTCCACCTACATGGCCAACGCGGCGACGGCCACCCATCAATGGTTCGTTATCGACGCCACCGACCTCGTTGTCGGTCGCCTCGCCGTTACGATCTCCAACTTGCTCCGCGGCAAGCACAAACCCACCTTCACCCCGCACTGCGATACCGGCGATTTCGTCATTATCGTCAATGCGGAGAAGGTAAAGTTCACCGGCGACAAATGGAACAAGAAGGAATACCAAACGTATTCCCACTACGCCGGCGGCCAAAAGATCATTCCCGCCAAGGAAATGCTCGCCAAGCGGCCCGAAGAAATCATTCGCTTGGCTGTCAAACGGATGATCAACAAAGGCCCGCTCGGCTACAAGCAAATCACCAAATTGAAGATTTATGCCGGGCCGAGTCACGAGCACCAAGCTCAGCAGCCCATCGAATACAAGTTGGAAGCGTAAACGAACAAATCCGAGCCGGAAGCGTGAGCGACTATATGCACCGTCGCTCACGCTTCCGGTTCTGAAAATCACCCGAGGTTGACCACGTCATGGCCGAGAAGAAGAAAGTCACGTATTATCTGGGCACCGGTCGACGCAAGACCGCCGTGGCCCGCGTGCGTTTGCTCGAAGGCAAAGGCCAGATCAAAATCAACGACCGCGAGTTGCACGATTATTTCACCGAAGACAAGGATCGCGGGGCCGTAATGGGTCCGCTGACCATCACCGACCAAGCCAAGAACGTGGATGTGATCGTCCGCGTCAAGGGCGGCGGCATCACCGGCCAAGCCGATGCGATCAAGCAAGGCCTCGCCCGCGCCATCAAGACGATGTTCTCGCCGCGGAACGAGCAAAAGATCATCACGCGGAATCACGTGACCATGATCCGTGGCTTCAAGGCCGAAGTCAAAGGTCTGGTTACCCCGGTCGCCCCGAAGCCCGCAGCGGCCCCTTCGGCCGATGGCACCCCGGTGATCGTAGTTCCCGAAGATCCCGCCACCGGCATGGTGAAGAAGCTCCGCGATAGCGGTTTCCTCACCCGCGATAGCCGCATGAAGGAACGGAAGAAATACGGCTTGCGTGGTGCCCGCCGCGGTACCCAATTCAGCAAGCGGTAATCCTTTTCTGCGGGACATTGGCCCGTGCCTACAATCGATACGCGGGACGCTTGTCCCGCGTTTTTTCGTTTCCCGTTCAACGCGATCGCCCATGCAACGCCAATACCATCGCTGGTACAGTCCCGCTCTCAACCGGGAGATGGAACTCCTCGAATTCGGCCACGCCGGGGCGCGGGTTATCGCCTTCCCCACCTCCGGGGGGTCGTTCCACGAATGGGAAGATCGCGGCTTGGTGGAGTGCCTGCGCGAACCGATCGAACGGGGTTGGTTTCAACTTTTCACGGTTCAATCGGTCGATCGGGAAAGCTGGTACGCCCGTTGGAAGCACCCAGGCGACCGCATCTGGCGGCAGGAAGAATACGACCGCTACCTAGCGAACGAACTCGTTCCCTTCACGCAATCGCGGAACCCGCACCCGTTCCTAATTGCCACCGGGGCGAGTTTCGGCGGCTACCACGCGCTCACGTTCGGCCTGCGGCACCCGGATCGCGTCAATCGCATCCTCGCCATGAGTTCGCTCGTTGATATTCGCCGGTTCGCCGGTGGCCACCACAACGAAACGCTCTACTTCAACAACCCTCTCGAATTCATCCCGAACGAATCGGATCACCGGCGCCTCGAACAACTCCGCAGCCAGAACATTATCATGGCCGTGGGCAAGGACGATGGTCTCATCCACGGCAACCGCGAACTTTCCTCGAAGCTCTGGGAAAAGGGCATCGGCAACGCCCTCCGCGAGTGGGACGGCTTCGCCCACGATTGGCCCGTCTGGCAGCGGATGCTGCCGATGTACCTCGGGGGATCGGATTGATTGTTGGGGTATGGGGCCTGGGGTGTAGGGTTTGAATGCGAGTTTCGTAAGTTACTTCCATCGAGATCCCGGCGAGTCGATTTCCCGACGTTTCAATGAAGTCGAATCCTCCATGCCATCACACACCCCAGACCCCACACCCCATACTCCAGCGAAGAAGGTCGGAATACTCTGCGGCCGCGAAGCCACATTTCCCCCCGCGTTCATCGAAGAAGTGAACCGCCGAGACGCCGGGGTGATAGCGGAATTCGCCATGCTCGGCGGCACCCGGATGGATGAACCGAACCCGTACGCCGTGATCATCGATCGCATCTCGCACGAAGTTCCTTACTACCGCAGCTATGTGAAGCACGCCGTGCTCGAAGGCGTGACTGTGGTGAACAACCCGTTCATGTGGAGTGCGGACGATAAATTCTTCGGCGCTTCTCTCTGTACCAAACTCGGCCTGGCCCACCCGAAAACGATGGCACTCCCGAACAAGGCTTACGTCCCCGACATCTCCCCCACACTGAGCTTGCGTAATCTGATGTACCCGTTCGATTGGGAATACGTCATCCGTTACGTCGGCCTGCCTTGCATTTTGAAGGATGCCCACGGTGGCGGCTGGCGCGGCGTGTACGTGTGCAACACCAAGGAAGAACTTCTCGCTGCATACGACGAATCGGGGCTGATGACGATGATCGCCCAAGAGTACATCCATTGGGATTACTACTTGCGATGCATGTGCCTCGGCCGCAAAGATGTTCTCGTAATGCCGTACGATACGCACACGAGGAAGTACATACCGGACGACGGCTACCTCGCGCCAGAGTTGCACGAACGTGTAGTGAAAGATTGCCTGACGCTGGTGAATGCTTTGGGATACGACATGAACACCGTGGAATGGGCCGTGAAGGACGGCGTTCCCTACGCAATCGATTTCATGAACCCCGCCCCGGACATGGATGTACACGCCCTGACGCCGAAGTACTTCGATTGGTGCGTGAAACACATGGCAGACATGGTGATCGACTTGGCGAAGCGGCCGAAACCCCAGAAATCCGAAGTGCACTGGGCGAAGTTGTTTTAGGAGTCCGCGTCACGTTCGTCGTCCATCATGCACGTGGCGGGTGTCGAAGTGTTGGTGCGCGAGACGATCCGCCGCCTCGGAAACCGGATCGAGCTGAACATCTTTTGCCTCGATTCCGTCGGCCGCATCGGCGAACAATTGCTGGCCGAGGGAGTGCCGGTGATCTGTCTGAACCGCAAGCCCAACGGCCGCGACTTCGGCGTATCGAAGCGCATGGCCGGCTCACCTTCGGTGACCCTGTTCACCGGGGGCGAAACCATACACTGCCATTCATGAAATCTTTTCTGAAATCCGCCGCCCGTATCGTTGCCCAACTCGCGATGGCACCGTTCATCCTGTGGCACTTGCTCATCGCTTCGGTGATTGGCAAAGATCGGGCGGTCGAATACCATTCGCAATGGGTCGCGCTCCTGCCGGGGTTGAGCGGGCAATACCTCCGGCGGGCCTTCCTGCAATGGGCGATTGCCGAGTGCCATCCTTCGGCCGTGATTTGCTTCGGAACCATCTTCTCCAAGGCCGATGCGTGCATCGGCGAGAACGTCTACGTCGGCCCGTATTGCAGCCTCGGCTCGGTGCGGCTCGAAAAGGATGCGCTCATCGCCACGGCCGTGCAGATCCCGAGTGGTGCCCGCATGCACGGTATCGAAGACATCACTAAACCGATCCGCGAACAGCCCGGCGTGTGGGAATGTGTGACCATCGGCGCCGGGAGTTGGATCGGCAGTGCGAGCGTGGTGATGGCGAACGTTGGCGCGGGCAGCGTGATCGGCGCCGGCTCCGTCGTGACGAAACCAATCCCGGAAATGACGATCGCCGGGGGCATCCCGGCGAAGGTGTTGAAATATAGGCTGGTCACATCCGAAATCCCACCGACTGCGTCGGTGGGTTGAGTCTCACCGCAACCACCCTTCCCCCAACCACCAACGCGGTTTTAGCTTCGCCCCCTCGCTCAAACCGAAGCGTTCGCGGGCCACGGCCGTAATCTTCTTCACGATGTCGCGCGGGTCGTCCCCCACGATCAGGCGATCCAAGTCGGCCGGGTCGATCGTCTTTTCCGCAATGAACTTCCGCAGTTGTTCGATGCCCGGTTGCCAGTAATCGCGGCCCACGAGCGCCACCGGGAAATCTTGCAGCTTGCCGGTTTGAATCAACGTGAGAACCTCGAACAATTCGTCGAGCGTGCCGAAGCCGCCGGGGCAGACCACGAACGCGAAGCTGTATTTGATGAGCATCAACTTGCGAATGAAGAAGTGCTCGAAATCAATGAAGTGATCGACGTACGGGTTCGGCTTCTGTTCCTTCGGTAGCACGATATTGCAACCGATGGAGCGACCGCCCTTCACATCTTTGGCGCCGCGGTTCGCGGCTTCCATGATTCCGGGGCCACCACCGGTCATCACGGTAAAACCTTCCTCGGCGAGGTAACGGCCGATGAGGCGGGCTTGGCGGTAAAAGGGGTGCGTTTCGTCGAAGCGGGCGGAGCCGAATACGGTCACGCACGGGCCGACGAAGTGCAGCTTGCGGAAGCCGCGGATTAACTCGCGGAAGATCTTGATCGAGTTCCAGAGTTCGAACGAACGATTTTGCGGGCCGTTGAGGAACTTGGCTTCGCCGGGGAGTCCGACGGGGATTTCTCCCCATCGGATGAGCTGCGATTCGGTGAGCGGGCGCGGGGCTTCGGTTTCAATGGCGGGAGAGTCCATAGGAGAATCATACGCGGGAAGGGATGGTGGGCTCAGCGTTTCTCGGTTTCGGAATTCGATTTGTCACACCTCGTCGATCGTTACCACCGGAGCGGGTTTCGGCCCGTCCAGTTCGGCGGTATCCAACCGCCCTTCCGAATGTAATTGTCGGAAGATCGCCACGGTTTCGCGGATGCCATCTTCGAGGCTCGTCTTGGGCATCGGCCCGAGATCGCGTTGAAGCCCGCTATCGTCCAGGTCGTAGGCGATGGCGATTTGCGCGGTACCCGTCGTCACGAGGTCTTTCGCTTCGGGCAGCACTTTCACCAGAGTTTCGTGGAACTCCTTCAGCGTGACGACAACTCCGCGCAGATTGTAGCTCTTGGAACCATTGTACGGCCGCACGAGCGAGTTCACGAATACCTTCGCAACATCGTCGACGTATTGAAAGTCGGTGATGCCGCCGAAGTTGATGGCGTACGGTCGGCCGAGCATCGCGGCCTTGATCGCCTTGGTGGGTTCGCTCGTCATGCCGAGGTCGCGGCCGACGCCGTAGACGGTCCACGGACGCAACCCGACGCTGTTGATGCCGAAGTCTTGGTGGTAGATGCGGGCGTTGCCTTCGTTGCACACTTTGAACACGCCGTAGTGCGTACCAGGGATGAGCGGCGCGTCGTCGCCTTGGGAACCTTCCGGGTATTTATCCGGCCCGCCGAACACAGCGGCGGAACTGGCGTACACGATCCGTTCGATTTGCGAACCGAGTGCCCGCGCCGCTTCGAACACGGAAAGCGTGCCCAACACGTTCACCTTGGCTCCGAGGAGTGGATCGACACGACAGGTGGGCACTTGCAACCCGGCGAGGTGGATGACGTGCGTGACCGCGTTGGATTTCAGCGCGTCCGTGAGCGAAGGCAGATCGCAAACATCGCCAGGGAGGAACTTCACCCTTCGAACGTCAGCTTCCGGAAGGATGAGCCGGAGCCGTCGCGGATCTTCTTTGAGATCGTACACGCAAACGTCGTCGCCACGGGCGAAGAGGTTGCGGATGATCCAGGCTCCGATGAAGCCGTAGCCGCCGGTGATGAGGACGCGCATGAGGAGGGGGCTTTCGTTCAGAGTTTCTACAGTGACGGCTCTTCAAACTCGACGTTCTCAGTGAACTGACGGAATTTCTTCGGGTTCCCCGTCAGCTCAGAAGGCGCGATGGCCAGAAGGGTGATGATATCCAGTTGGATGTGTTCCGGGAGTTGGTCGAGATGCGGTTCGACGATGTCGATACGGCGATTGAGGGGAAGCCCTTGGAATCGTGGGTCAATGATGCGAACCCGGATCGAGGCCGGGTTGTAGCGGTAGGCTTCGACCGAGTCGAAACCTGCGTCGAGCAAGTGACGCTCCACCAAGCGACTTTCGTCGGAACGCATGGTATTCCATCTGGAAGTAGTCGTATCGGTCGCGGTCATGGCAGTTGGCCCTCCACCCAATTATAGACGATCTTCGCCGATTTCAGGAAGCCCGCAGTTTCGCCGCGATCCCGGCGTTTCACCTCGTAGCGGAGGTTGGTCGACCATTTCAGACGCCGCATCCGCTTGACCAGCATCAACGGTACGGTGACGCCGAGGGAACGGAGTTCGTTGACCAGCGTATCGTACAGATGCATCTTCGCACCGGATGTGATCTCTTTCAACTTCGCCTGACGGGAAGGCTTGGGTGTCGCGTGTAGGATCAGCGACTTCAAGGTGCATTCTACGGTGTATCCGCCGAGGTATTGGCAGTCGAGATAAAGGGCTTTTCGAAACAGCGCAAGGGCAGCTTCGTACCGCTGCCCGGCGGCGCGTTGGAAATCACGGCTCGTGGTCGGCGGCATGGCTTGCGATTCTCCGTCGCTTACGCTTCCGGCTCGGAAAGATTCGGTAATTCCACCGCTACCTCGCGGGCCAGCTTGGCCAATGTTCGCACTTTGTCGCCTTCGTTCGGCGTCATCACTTTCACGCCTCGCGTATTGCGGCCGACGATGCGGATGGCATCCACGCTCGTGCGAACGACCATGCCTTGCGAAGTGATGACCATGATTTCGTCACCTTCGCGCACGGCGATGATGCCGACGACCGGGCCGTTCTTGGCGGTCACTTTCACATCCTTCACGCCCTTGCCGCCGCGACGCTGCTTGCGGTAACGCATGGATCCTTTATCGGTGGGGGCTTCTTCCTCTTCGGTTTCCCCACCAGTTGCAACCGGTGGACTTTCGGAGTTTTCTACCTCTGCGGTGGGTTCGGTATCTTCCACTTCGCCCACGGTGTTGGGGCCGAACGGGGTGCGTTTGCCGTAGCCGTTTTCGCAGAGCGTGAGCAGGAAGCCGTCGGGGTCCGCCACGAGCATGCCGACGACGACATCCTGTTTCGTTTTGTTCAACTTGATGCCGTAGACGCCGGTGGCACCGCGACCCATGGCGCGGGCATCGGATTCGCCGAAACGGATCGCCATGCCGTCGCGGGTACTCAGCACCACTTCGTCGCCGGGGCGGGTGAGGCAAACCTCGATGAGTTCGTCGCCTTCTTCGAGGTTGATGCCGATGATGCCGCCTTGCCGCGGTCGGCTGTATTCCATCAGCGATGTCTTCTTCACCACGCCCTGCCGGGTGGCCATGAGCAGGAACGCCCCTTCCTCGAACTCGCGGACGGGGATGACGCTGGCGAGCTTTTCCTCGGGCTTCAGCGAAAGCACGTTGGCGATACTGCGGCCGTTGGATGTGCGGCTCGCTTCGGGGACCTTGTACACCTTCAACCAGTAGCATTGGCCTTTATCGGTGAAGCAGAGCAAGTACGATTTCGTGCTGGCGATGAAGAAGTGTTCGATGAAATCGTTGTCGCGCAGGCCGCCTTGTACGCCTTTGCCGCCACGGGCTTGCACGCGGTAAGTTTCGATCGGCAACCGTTTGAGGAAGCCTTCGTGCGAGATCGTGACGACCACTTGTTCATCGACGATCAAATCTTCGATATCGACATCGCCTTCGTCGTCCGAGAACTCGGTGCGGCGATCGTTGCCGAAGCGGTCCCGCATGTGTTGAAGATCGGTGCGAATGATCTTGTTCACTTCGCCTTCGTCCGAGAGGATGATCTCGTAGCCTTTGATCAACTCGCGGAGGTGCAGGTATTCCTTAAGGATTTCGTCGCTTTCGAGCGCGGCGAGTTGGCCGAGTTGCATCCGCACCACGGCCTCGGCTTGCGCTTCCGTCATCATGTACTCGGCCGGGGCGCCGAGTTCGCCGGAGAGTGCGGCGAACGCCGCGTCGCCGATGGCCCGGAGCATCAGCGCGGGGGAAACGGCCATGCCTTGCAGTTCGAGTTTCGCATCGGAGCGGCTCTTGGCATGCCTGCAAATGCGAATCACTTCATCGAGCGAGGCGATCGCGATCAACTGCCCTTCGAGTACGTGCCCCCGGCGCTTCGCTTCCCGCAGCAAATACGACGTGCGGCGCCGGATCACCTCGACGCGGTGATCGAGGTAATACCGCATCATTTCTTTGAGCGTGAGCATCCGCGGTCGGCCGTCCACGAGGGCGAGCATGGCGATGCTCACCGTCTCTTGCAGTTTGCTGAACTGGTAGAGTTGGTTCATCACGAGGTGCGGATCGGTGCCCTTCTTCATTTCGACCACGAGCCGAACCGGTTCGCCACTGCGGGCGCTCGATTCGTCGCGCACGTTGGTGATCCCGGCGATGCGATCGCTCTTGATGAGTTCGCCGATGTCCGCGGCGAGGGCGTTCCGCGTCACTTCGAAGGGCACTTCCTTGATGATGATGACGGGGTTACGCCCCTTCACTTCTTCGATGATTTCGGCGCGCGCCCGCAATGTGATCCGGCTGCGTTCGCCCATGTAGGCGCGGATCAGGCCATGCCGTCCCATGACGATACCACCGGTGGGGAAGTCCGGGCCTTGGATGATCGCCTTGCCGGTGGTTTCGTCCTTGCGATTCAGGAGGTCGAAGAGTGCAATGTCGGGTTCGTCGATCAGGAGCATCAAGCCGTTGCAGATTTCGCGCAGGTTGTGCGGCGGAATCTTGGTGGCCATGCCCACGGCAATGCCGGTGGCACCGTTCACCAGCAGGTTGGGGAAGCGGCCGGGGAGTACGAGGGGTTCGCGGTATTTGCCGTCGTAGTTATCGATGAAGTCGACCGTTTCGCGGTCGAGGTCGTCCAGCATTTCCGCGGCGGGTTGCGTGAGGCGGGCTTCGGTGTAACGGTGGGCGGCGGGGGGCAACCCGGCGATGGAACCGAAGTTCCCTTGGCCGTGAACCAGCTTCTGCCGCATCACCCAATCTTGGGCCATGCGCACGAGCGTATCGTAGATACTGGCATCGCCGTGCGGGTGGTACCGCTTCATCGTTTCGCCGATGATGCCCGCACACTTGCTGGTGGCGGAGTTCGGCCCGAGGCCGAGATCCTGCATGGCCACGAGGATGCGACGCTGAGAGGGCTTCAAGCCATCGCGGACATCCGGCAGCGCCCGCGAAACGATCACCGATTGGGCGTAGGTGAGGTAGCTGTCGCGGAGTTCATCCACGATATCGAGCGGCTCGATGCTGGCATTTTCGGCGGGTGGATTCGGCGGATTCGGGCCTTTGGGCGGCGGCGGGGTGTCGGCCAATGCAGGCTCCTCGAAGATCGAACTGTAAACCTATGCGGAGAATAAATTTGCGATGGGCATCCGTGCGATTCGCCGACCGTTCTCACACGGGCAATTTTACGGATTTTCGAGCGTTTAGGCCACGAATTTGAAGGGTTCCGCAAGAATCTGCAAGTCGGTAAAGAATCCGTGTAGAAACGGTGGTGAAGTGTATGGGGTTACTTGCTTGGCGAGAAAACCACGCGCAACTCGATGGTGGCCCCGCCGGCATAAATCTCCAAACCCGTTTTCGCTCGCCTCGCATTCCGGTCTGACGGACAAGCAAACTACGGAATGAATTGGCTCAGCGGAGCGAGGTTGTTCCCGGCGTCATACGATCGCTTGGAATGCGACATCTGTGGGATCATTTCAAAGTCCGCTGATGGCACGGATGCCACGCCGACGAAACCTGGATGGAAAAAATTGGAGCGGATCGGTTCCACCGGCGAGTTGCGTACTCGAGATCAACTCATTCTGATCCCATTCTGATCTCGGATGATCCGCGTTATCTGCGGCCACTCGTCGGATCGTGAGTCGAGAAGAATCGCTACAATCTCCCGATGAATATCGATCCGCTTTCGCCGCCCATGCTCACGCCCGAACTCCCCGGCATCGGCGGCTTCATCAAGGTTCACCCCGCCGATTTCGAAGTCG
>JBBQWA010000029.1:0-20245 GCA_038211045.1 Gemmatales bacterium | reverse complement strand
GTTCTACCCCGCAGGCTGCGGTCATGGTGTTCGCGTCCAATCCTCATGTTATACCTTTCGCCACGGTGGCGACACTATTCGGTACGCGCCCCGAAGTGATTAAAGTGGCCCCGGTGATCGCCGAGTTGGAACGCAGGCCATCCCGGTTCCGCACCCTGAATATTTCGTCCGGGCAACAACCCGATCTGCTCGAACCGCTGGTGGAATGGTTCGGTTTACGAATCGACTACGATCTGCGTGTGATGCGGCCGGGCCAAGCGTTGAATCTGCTGTTCGCCCGTGTATTGGAACAACTCGATCCGCTGCTTGACAAGCTGCGACCGCAAGTATTGCTGGTGCAGGGGGACACGACAACCGCCGCCGCGGGGGCGCTTGCAGCGTTTCAACGCCGCATTCCCGTAGGGCACATCGAAGCGGGGTTGCGAACCGGCGACCCGTATTCCCCCTTCCCCGAAGAGATGAACCGCCGCCTCATTACGAAGCTGGCCACGTGGCACTTCGCGGGCACGGCGAACCATGTCCGTACACTGTTGAATGAAGGGATCGCACCGGATGCCATATTCCACACGGGCAACCCGGTGGTGGACGCGTTGCAAACCTTGGGCGGCGATGAAGCCCGCTCGGAACGGTTGAACGCCGTGTTGGAACGTACCGCCGGGTTGAAACGCATCGCCGTGACGACCCACCGCCGCGAGAACTTCGCCGGGAAGCTCGAAGACAATCTCCGGGTGCTTCGCCGCTTTGTCGAACGCCATGCGGATACCGCGATCATTTTTCCGATGCACCCGAATCCGATCGTCCGAGAGAACGCGTATAACGTCCTCGCCGGGCACGACCGCATCGAACTGACCGAACCTTTCGACTACCCCGATTTCATCGCACTGTTGAAAGCGAGTTGGATCATCGCTTCCGACTCGGGGGGCGTGCAAGAAGAAGCGCCGAGCTTGGGCAAAACGCTCTTGGTGATGCGGGAAAGCACGGAGCGCCCCGAAGCGCTCGAAACGGGCTTCGTGAAACTCGCGGGCACGCCGCAATTGCTCGCGGCGATGCTCGAACAGGTTTACAACACTCCCCCCCACCCGTCCCGACACGTCGGGCCGACCTCCCCTTCCGGGGGGGAGGTGGAAAACACAATTCCCCTCCTACTCACCTCCCCCCCGGAGGGTGAGGTCGATTCGCGCAGCGAATCGGATGGGGGGGCGTTCGATAATGCCAACCCGTTCGGCGACGGCCGTGCCGCCCAGCGCATCGCCGATGTGCTCGCCGAACAACTTTCCCCGAAATTTGCCGAGGTGGCCGCATGACACACCCCACTTCGCACATACTCACCGTGAACTTGGAAGATTACTTCCACGTCGATGCCTTCAACCGCTTCGTGCAGCAGAACCGCTGGCAACGGTTCGAATCGCGTCTCGATGTGACCACTCAAAAAACCTTGGAATTGCTGGCCCAACACCGGGCCACGGCCACGTTCTTCGTGCTCGGTTGGGTCGCGGAACAGTTCCCCGGCCTCGTGCGGCAGATCGCCGATGCCGGGCACGAAATCGCGGTTCGCGGTTACTACCACCGTTCCGTACGCGAGATGACGCACGAAGAATTCCGTTCGGATACCCTGCGTGCCCGCGATGCGGTGGAACGCGCCGGGGGCCAACAGGTTCGCGGTTACCGAGTGGCCGACGGCTGGTTCGGGCCGAGCGATCTCTGGGCGCTCGACATCCTCGCCGAACTCGGCTTCACTTACGATTCGAGCATCGCTCCAATTGGCTCCAACTTCGGGGACGATCCGCGCCGCCGCACGCCGCATGCGCATCAGTTCAAGAACCAACAGATCTTGGAGTTTCCGATCTCTACGGGGAGCATCCTCGGGTTCCGCATGCCCGTGGCCGGGGGAAACTACCTGCGGCAGTTGCCGCAGTTCCTCACGCGGAGAGCCGCGGCCAAATGGGTGAAGCGGTTCCCTTCGCCACTCGTGGCCTACTTCCAAACGTGGGAACTCGACCCCGAACAACCCCGGCTCACCGCCGGCGGCCGCATGACACGCATACGCCACTATCGCAACCTCGAAAAGATGCCGAATCGTTTGGGCGAATTGCTTTCGACGTACACGTTCGCCTCGTGCCGGGAGTATTTGAAGCTCGAAACGATCGCCTGTCAGAGTGCGATTCAAGATGAAGCCCAAACCCCAGCCCCCGGTGGGCACCAATTGACGCCCGTCAACGGCAACATCGCCTACAAACCGAACCGCCCCGCCGTGACCGTGGTCGTGCCGTGCTACAACGAAGAACTCCTCGTGCCGCATTTGAAGAACACCCTCGATGAAGTTCGAACCGCGCTCGCGGACCGCTACGACACCACGTTCCTCCTTGTGGACGACGGTAGCAGCGATCGAACGTGGGCGAAGATGCAAACCGCCTTCGGCAATCGCCCCGGATACCAACTCGCCCGCCACGATGCGAACCAAGGCATCGCCGCCGCCGTGATGACCGGCATCAAGTTGGCGAACACCGAGATCGTCTGTTCGATGGATTCCGATTGCAGCTACGATCCGCTGAAACTCGCTGAGATGATTCCGCTGCTGGTGCCCGGGGTCGATCTCGTGACCGCGTCCCCGTACCACCCGGCCGGCGCGGTTAAAAACGTTCCCGGTTGGCGGTTGCTACTATCCAAAGGTTGTGCCTGGATGTACCGGCGTGTGATGAAAACGCAGTTGTACACCTTTACGAGTTGCTTCCGCGTGTACCGCCGTAGCACAGTGGCGTCGATCCAATTGAAGCACAACCGTTACCTCGGCATCGCCGAGTTGGTCGGTCGCCTCGACCTCGCCAACAAAACGATCGTAGAGTTCCCCGCGATCCTCGAATGCCGAACGTTCGGTCGATCCAAGATGAAAACGGTGCGAACCGTGATCGGCCACGTCGGTCTCATGGCCCGGTTGCGCTGGGATCGCTTTCGCCAACGCAAGAATCCCGACCGCGATTCCATCATCCGCAGCCAAGTCTCGCTCGTGAGCCAATTGGCGGCGGGATCCAACGATACTCTAATTTGCGTTCATCAAACCCCTGCCCCGGTTCAAACCCACCGATAACTATGAATTTCCCTTCCGACCAAGACGCCAGCGGCCGCACCCTCGGCGACGCGGAAATCGCCCTCGTTTGCGAAGCGATCCGCAGCGGAACCCTCACCGCTACCAAAGGCAGTTTTAGCAAGCGGCTCGAAACCGACTTCGCCAAGCTCACCGGCGCGAAGTACGCCCACGCTTGCTCGTCCGGTTCCGCCGCGGTTCACGTCGCCGTGGCCGCCATCGACCCCGAACCGGGCGATGAAATCATCACGACTTCGGTGACGGACATGGGGGCGCTCACGCCGATCCTGTTCCACGGGGCGATTCCGGTCTTCGCCGATGTGGATGCCCGCAGTGGCAACGTGACGCCCGAGAGCATCGCCGCACGCATCACGCCGAAAACTAAAGCGATCATCGCAACGCACCTGTTCGGCAACCCCTGCGACATGACCGGCATCATGGCCGTGGCGAACGCCAAGAATATCCCGGTGATCGAGGATTGCGCCCAAGCTTTCCTCGCCACGCACCGCGGCCAGGCCATTGGCACCTTCGGTGCCATCGGTTGCTTCAGCCTCCAACAGGGCAAGCATATCACCACCGGCGAAGGCGGCTTGCTCATCTCGAACGATGCCGCTCTCGCCCGGCGTTCCTACTTGTTCCTCAACAAATCGTGGGGCTACGGCGACCCCGCCCCGGATCACTACTTCATCGGTTTGAACTATCGCACCAGCGAATTGCAATCGGCGGTGGCGCTCGCCCAACTCGGCAAGCTCGCGGACATCGTGACCGCCCGCACCGAAACCGCTGCGAAGATGGATCGCATGTTGGGCGGCCTCCCCGGCATCGCGGTGCCCGAACGAACGCCCGAGAGCCAGCACACGTTCTGGAAGTACCCGCTGCTCGTCGATCCGAAGTTGATCCCCGGCGGCCCGACGGCGTTCGCCAAGGAATTGAAACTGGCGAACATTCTTTCGGCGCCGCGGTACATCCAGAAGCCGGCGTTCCGCTGCGAAATCTTCCGCGACCAACGCACCTTCGGCAAGAGCCGTTGGCCGTTCACTTTGGCCGATGCGAGCGCCGTGGACTATTCGGCCGAGCGTTTCCCCGGCACCTTCGAATATTTGGATCGGGTGCTCGTGCTACCGTGGAACGAGAAGTACACGGCCGAGCATTTGAACTACTTGGCGGATGCCGTGAAGGCGGCGGTGACGAAGTTGTCTTGATCCGAGCCGGAAGCGTGAGCGACGATTTGTATATGCTTCGTGTTCTGAGCCGGAAGCGTCAGCGACGATACGTTCAATCGTCGCTCACGCTTCCGGCTCAGAAAATAGGAATACCCATGACCGAACCTCTGAAATTCGCACTGGTGGGGGCCGGGGGCATCGCCCAGAGCTACGCCGCGGCGTTCGAGAATAACGCGGAAGCCCGCTTGGTTGCCGTCGCCGACGTGCGGCTCGAAGCTGCTGAAGCCATGGCGAAGAAGGTGGACGGGCAGGCGTTCTCCACCGCGGAGGAATTGCTGGCCGCGACGCCGGACCTCGACGCCGCGATCATCTGCACGCCCCCGAATTCGCACGAAGATTTGGCCGTGCTCTTCGCCCTCCGCCGCGTGCATGTGCTCTGCGAGAAACCCTTCGCACTCACGCTCGAAAGCGCCCGGCGGATGGCCCGCGTTTCGCTCGATTGCAAAGTGCTGCTCACGATGGGTTCCAAGTTCCGCTATGTGGAAGATATGGCGAAGGCCAAAGCCTTCATCGAAGCCGGTTTGCTCGGCGAGGTGATCCTGTTCGAGAACGCTTTCACCGGCCGCGTGGATATGAGCAAACGTTGGAACGCCGTGCCCACGATCAGTGGCGGCGGTGTACTCATCGATAACGGAACGCACTCCGTCGATATCATGCGATACTTCCTCGGTCCGTTGGCGCAGGTTCACGCCGTGGAAGGAAAACGCGCGCAAGGTTTGCCCGTGGAAGATACCGCCCGCGTGTTCGTTCGCTCCGAAGCCGGGGTGATGGGCAGCGTCGATCTTTCTTGGAGCATCAACAAAGAGCTCGACTGGTTCGTGACCGTGTACGGTTCCCAAGGCACGCTGCAAGTCGGTTGGAAGCAGTCTCGCTACAAACTCACCGGCGGCGATTGGGTGAAGTTCGGCGACGGTTACGACAAGAACAAGGCGTTCCGCAACCAAGTGAATAACTTCGCTGCCGCTATCCGCAAACGGGAGCCACTCCGTATCACATGGAAAGACGCCGTGGCCTCGGTGGAAGTGATAGAAATGGCCTACCAATCGATGCGCGAAGCGCCGTGGACGGGGATCGTGTACCCACCCGATCTCGCGCTCACCCCGGCCCCCGGCGCTTTTTTGAAAGAGATTCCCGCGTATGCCTGAAGTTCGAATCCACCCCACGGCCCTCATCGAACCGGGCGTCCGCCTCGGCCGGGGCACCACGATCTGGGATAACGTTCACATCCGCAAAGATGCCACACTCGGCGAAGAGTGCATCGTCGGCGAGAAGACGTACATCGCTTACGGCGTGAAGATCGGCAACCGCTGCAAAATCAACGCGTCCGTGTACATCTGCGCCGCCGTCACCATCGACGACGGCGTGATGATCTCCGCACACACCGTCTTCACCAACGATCGTTTCCCCCGCGCAACCACGCCCGATCTCAAGAAACTCCAATCGAGCGACCCCGGCGACGACACCCTCGTAACCCGGGTGCGCGAAGGGGCCACCCTCGGCGCCAACTGCACCATCGGCAGCGGCATCGTCATCGGTAAATGGGCGATGGTCGGCATGGGGTCGATTATCACCAAAGATGTGGCCGATCACACACTCGTTCTCGGCAACCCGGCCCGCCCCATCGGCCTCGTGTGCAAGTGCGGCCAACTCATGGCGAAGTTCCCGCTGCCGAACCCCAGCCTCGAATGCCCGGTTTGCGCCCGGTTGTACGCCCACGTCGATGGTATCACTGTCGAGGTGCCGGAATGACGGAGCGCATCGGCATCGTCGGCGGCGGGTTGTTGGGCATGTCCCTCGCGCACCGCTTCCGCAAGCAAGGGCACGAAGTCACCCTGATTGAAGCCGCACCGCAACTCGGTGGCCTCGCATCCGCTTGGCAACTCGGCGGCATCACTTGGGACAAGTTCTACCACGTCATCCTCGGTTCCGATTCGCACACGCAGACACTGTTGAAGGAACTCGGCCTCGATTCCGAATTCCGTTCCGTCGAAACCAAAACGGGCTTCTACACCGATGGCAAACTCTATTCGATGTCGAATAGCCTAGAATTCCTGCGGTTCCCACCGCTCGGGTTGGTGAGCAAGTTCCGCCTCGCGCTCACGATTATGCACGCCTCGCGGGTGAAAGATTGGAAGGCCCTCGAAAAGATTCCCGTGGCTGAGTGGCTGGCGAAATGGAGTGGCAAACGCACCTTCGAGAAGATCTGGCAACCGCTCTTGCGTTCCAAGCTCGGCGAGAACTACCGGGAAGCCTCCGCCGCGTTCATCTGGGCCACAATCCAACGGATGTACGCGGCGCGACGTTCGGGGATGAAGAAGGAACAATTCGGCTACGTCCGCGGCGGGTACGCCGTAATCCTCAAGCGTTTTGTAGAACAATTGGAAGCCGACGGCGTTTCGCTCCGTACCCCGTGCCCCGTGGCGAAGATTGCCGAGGGGCCGGCGGTCGAACTTGCCTCTGGGGAAACGCTCGAATTCGATCGCGTGATCTGCACGGCCGCGGCACCACTGGTTCCCAAACTCATTCCGGGTTTGACCGGGGCGGAGCGCGAACGTTGGGAAGCCGTGAAATATCAGGGGATCGTGTGCGCCTCGCTCGTATTGGCGAAGCCGTTGGCGAACTTTTATGTAACGAACATCACCGAGAGTTGGGTGCCGTTCACCGCTGTGATAGAGATGACCGCCCTCGTAGATCGCGCGGAGTTCGACGGCAAGCACCTCGTGTACCTCCCGAAATATGTGGCCTCGAACGATCCTTTGTTGAACGAGTCGGCCGAGGCGATCCGCGAATCTTTCCTCGCGGCCCTCGAACGGATGTACCCGCATTTCCAACGCTCGGATGTTCTAGCATTCGAGATTGCACGGGTGAAGTACGTGTTCCCGATTCCCGCCCTCGGCTACTCCGAACGCCTGCCGGGCTTTGAAACGAGCATCCCCGGCGTTTTCGCGGTGAACTCGGCGCACATCGTCAACGGTACGCTCAACGTGAACGAAACGCTGGCGCTCGCGGAACGATTTGCAACCTCTGCCGCTCCGGAACGGTTCGAATCACAACGATCAAACTCGGACCTAATAACTATCGACTAACATCTGAAAAATATTTGGCATTCGAATGGATGCCAAATAGTTGACGTTCAACAGTTCTTAGTTGTTAGTGTGGGAATCTCCACATGCCCCTGCCTTTCGCCAGCGTTTCGCTCGACCTCGACAACCTCTGGTCGTACCTGAAAACCCATGGCGAGCCGGGCTGGCAGGAGTACCCTTCATACCTCAGCATCGTGGTGCCGCGGGTGTTGGAAATCTTGCGTTCCCGAAACATGCGCATCACCTGGTTCATCGTCGGCAAAGATGCCGCCGATCCGCAGCATCATTCCATCTTGCGTTCGATTGTCGAAGCTGGCCACGAACTCGGCAACCATTCCTTCCACCACGAACCGTGGTTGCACCTTTACAGCGAAGCCGAGATCGACCGCGAACTCGCCGATACCGAGGCGGCCATCCGCGAAGCCACCGGCGTCACGCCCACCGGCTTCCGCGGACCGGGGTTCAGCCATTCGCCCACGCTCTTGAATGTGTTGGCGAAGCGCGGCTACCGCTACGATTGCAGCACCTTCCCCACGTTCCTCGGCCCGCTCGCCCGCGCGTACTACCTGATGACGGCAAAGAACATGAGCGCCGAGGAACGCGAGAAACGCAAGAAACTCTTTGGACGGTTTGAAGACGGTTTCCGCCCGCTCACGCCTTTTCAATGGGACACACCGACCGGGAAACTGCTGGAAATCCCGGTGACGACCATGCCGGTGTTCAAAGTGCCGCTGCACGTCAGCTACCTTCTTTACCTCGGTTGCTACAGCAAAGCGTTGGCCAAGTTGTACTGGCGCACGGCGCTCACGATGTGCCGGGCCACCGGCACGCAGCTTTCGCTGCTGCTTCACCCCTTGGATTTCATGGGATCGGACGACACCGATCGTTTGAGCTTTTTCCCGGCGATGCAACGGCCGCACGCAGAGAAGATTCGCTTAGTGAACGAACTGTTCGACATGCTCCAATCGACGTACGATTGCGGCCCGATGGGGGAACACGCGGAAAGGTTGATCGCCCACTGACTGTTTGGATCGGTGCGAACATGGCAAGCTCTCCGGCGGACTCGTATCGTAACTCGATTCCAAGCGTCTCACCGCTTCCTCAAACATCGATCCGATGCTCGTATCCCAAGAACAGTACGAAGCCCTCCGCGCTTCCGTCGGCCGCGACCTCGCACTGGTCGCCCCCGAACTGATGGTCGTCGGAACGATCGTTCTCGTATTGGCATTGCGGCTCTTCAAACTGTTCGACCGCGTTCACCTGTCAACCGTCGCGGCGTTGCCGTTGGCGGGGGCACTCTGGGTACTCGTCGCTTCGTGGCACCCCGGATTCACCGGCACCGCCTTCGGCGGGCTGTTGCAACTCGATTGCTTCTCGGTGTTCATTCGCGGGTTCCTGCTCGCGTTCGCACTCCTCGCTTTGATTCTCGGCAAAATCACGAACGTTCCCGATGCCGAGGATTCCGCCGATTACCTCGTGCTGCTCTTGGGCGGCACCCTGGGCATGATGGTGATGAGTTCGGCGAACCACCTGTTGATGATCTTCCTCGGTTTGGAAATGGCGAGCCTGCCATCGTACGCCCTCGCCGGGTTCTTGAAAGGCCAGCGTACCGGTAGCGAGGCGGCACTCAAATATGTGCTTTACGGTTCCGCCGCGAGCGGCATCGCCCTCTACGGCATCAGCTTGCTCATGGTGAAACTCGGCACGGCATCGTTACCCGGAGTGGCATTGGCGTTATCGGAGTTGTTGAACTCGGGTTCCATCGATGCGATGGCCGCCGCGGGATTGCTCTTCCTGTTCGTGGGCTTCGCGTTCAAGCTTTCGGCCGTGCCGTTCCATTTCTGGTGCCCGGACGTATTCGAAGGGGCGGCGGCGGAAGTGGGCGTGTTTCTTTCGGTGGCTTCCAAAGGGGCGGCGGTCGCGCTCACCGCCCGCGTGGCGATGGCCCTGCAAGCACACGCCGATTGGCAACCAACGTTGGGCGTGGCACTGATGATTCTCGCCGCCCTCACCGCGACGTTCGGAAACTTCGCCGCACTCGCTCAAACGAATCTGCAACGGATGTTGGCGTATTCCACGATCGCCCACGCCGGGTACATGCTGATGGGGTTGGCCACGTTGAATGCCAAGGGCGTATCGGCGGTGCTGTATTACTTGGTGGCGTACTTGCCCGCGAATCTGATCGCCTTCGCCGTGGTGGCCTTCTTGCGGGGAACCGGGAGCGTCACCCTCGAAAGCCTTCGCGGATTGCTTTCGCGTTCGCCCGTATTGGCCTTCGCAATGGTGATCGCACTGTTGAGCTTGCTGGGGTTGCCGCCGCTCGGCGGCTTCGCCGGGAAGTTCCAAGTATTCGAGGCGGTGTACGAAGCCGGTCGGCACTCGCCGGGGCTTCAAATGGGTTTCAATGCATTATTGGCGGTGGGGGTGTTGAACACGGTGTTGAGCGCGGGGTATTACCTGCGCGCGGTGCGTCTCATCACGCTGGAAGATGCGCAAGGGGATGTTGAAATGAACGAACCCCGCAGCGCGGGGTTCTTCGTGGGCGCGTTGGCACTCACTGCGGTAACGCTCGGTGTGATTTGGAACCCCATCGAGCGCTTGACGACAATTGCGGCGAGAAGCCTTTAGGCGTTCATGCCTTGGCGCTTCAACCGTTTGCCACCCTTCTTCAACATCCGCTGCCGGTGCTTGCGCTTCCGGACCCGCTTCTTGTTCGCATTGCGAACCGATTTCTTGGCGTGCTGGATACCCATCGCTCATTCCTCGGAAAACATCGTTCGGAACCGAGAATGATAGGGATTCGCGGGGAATCGTAAAGCCGTGCGCGCCGCGCCTTTCGGCGAAATGCCCGCGAACCGATAGAATGCACGGAAACCCGGAGATTGGCGATGAGTGTTTGGCTCCGCGAAGTGGCCGGTTGGATTCTCCTCGGCTTGGGCGTGGCCGCTTACGCCATGCTCTACCTGTTCCTGCTGAACCGCTGGTTCCTCGAAGGGGGTATCCTCGCTTTTGCCGGGTTCATGCTGCTGCGAACCGGCACTCACCTGCTGAAGGTGGCCACGGCCGCCCGGGCCGCGTCGGGCGTTCGAGCATTGGCGGTTCAAGCCAATAAACCGCGAGCCGCTCTCCCCAGAGCCGCCGTGGCGGGCCGACCCCGCGAAAGCGTACTGCCGGGGCCGAAACGGGCATGATCCTCCCAAATGGGATTCGCGCCGTCGTGTTCGATGCTGTCGGCACCGTGATCCTCCCCAATCCCGGGGCGGCCGAGGTATACGCTGGAGTCGCCCATTCCCATGGCGTTGCGATTGCGGAACCGGAACAATTGAATGCCCGCCTTTGGGCGCAATATCGAATCGAAGATCAATTCGACCGCGAGAACCATTGGCGAACCGGCGAAGCCCGTGAACGCGAACGCTGGCAGCGGATCGTTCACGCGGCTATCCCCGGTGCTAGTGATCAACTATTTGAAGAACTCTTCGAGCATTTCGCCCAACCCTCGGCATGGCGCGTGCCGGAATCCGCCGCGTTGGCCATCGCCGAGTTCGAGCGACGCGGTTTGATACTCGGGATGGGATCGAATTACGACTCCCGGCTTCGACGTGTGGTGGCAGGCACCACGGCATTACTGCCGCTGGCGAATCATCTGGTGATCAGTTCGGAAGTGGGATACCGCAAACCCTCGCGGCGTTTCTTCGATGCGGTTCGGGCCGAAGTGGGCTGCGAACCGCACGAAATTCTGTTCCTCGGCGACGATCCCGCGAACGACATCGAAGGTGCCACCGCCGCCGGGATGCACGCAATGCTGATTTGAAAACAAAGACAGGGCGACATCGTCGTCCCGCTTTGAGAGAGCCACCCGAAAGCGGGGCGACATCGTCGCCCTGAGCCACAGCACATTCAGCCCCAATACAATCTACAGGGAATCCAATCTCAATTGCGAAAGACCGCCCCATGAAGCTGCACGAATACCAAGCCAAGGAACTCCTCGCGGCTTATGGCGCGCCGATCCCCAAGCACATCGTCGCCCGCACGGCGGACGAAGTCGCCGCGGCA
This sequence comes from Gemmatales bacterium, assembly GCA_038211045.1. Taxonomy (GTDB): domain Bacteria; phylum Planctomycetota; class Planctomycetia; order Gemmatales; family Gemmataceae; genus JALHQU01. The sequence continues at coordinate 8,804 of JBBQWA010000029.1, read as the reverse complement.
TTCGACACCATCACCGGAGGCAGCGGCGGCGCAATGGTCAAGGCGCAGATCCACGCGGGCGGCCGTGGGGCCGGGCAACTCGTCGGTTACGCGGATAAGCTCGGTGGCGTGAAATTTGTGGCGAACAAGGAGAAGGCTAAGGCGGTTGCGACGGCGATGCTTTCGCACCCGCTGAAGACGTTGCAAACCGGGCCGGACGGCCAGAAGGTGCAGACGCTGATCGTGCAGGCGGACGCCGAGCCAGCGAAAGAGTTCTACGTGGCGATGGTACTCGACCGCGCCAGCGGCCTGCCGATCCTCATGGCCAGTGCCGCCGGGGGCATGGATATCGAGAAGGTCGCCCACGATACGCCGGAACTCATCATGCGGGTGCAAATCGCGCCGGAAACCGGTTTGCTACCGTTCCAGGCCCAGAAGATGGCCTTCGACCTCGGCTTCGCCAACGATCAGATCGCTTCGGTGGTAAAGATTATGATGGCGCTGAGCAAGGTGTACTTCGATAAAGATGCGAGCATCGTCGAAGTGAACCCGCTGGCCGTGACCAAGAAGGGGGACGTGGTCGTGCTCGATGCCAAGATCGACTTGGACGACAACGCCCTTTTCCGCCACAAGGAACTCGAAGCGCTCCGCGACCTCAGCGAAGAGAACCCCACCGAAATTCGCGCGGGCAAAGCGAGCCTGAACTACATTCAACTCGAAGGTAACATCGGCTGCCTCGTGAACGGGGCCGGCCTCGCTATGGCCACGATGGACATCGTGAAGCACCACGGTGGAAAGCCTGCCAACTTCCTCGACGTCGGCGGCGGCGTGACCGCCGAGAACGCCGTGGAAGCTTTCCGCATCATCCTGTCCGATTCAGGGGTGAAGGCGGTGTTCGTGAACGTGTTCGGCGGCATTGCCAGTTGTGCCCGCATCGCGGATGCCTTGGTGAAAGCGGGCCGCGAAGTCGGCTTCAATGTGCCCGTCGTGGTGCGCTTGGAAGGCAACGAAGTGGACAAGGCCCGGGTGATCTTGGAAGGCGTGAAGGCCGAGCTGCCGATGATCAAGGTCGCGCCCGGCCTCACCGAAGCCGCAAAAATGGTGGTAGAATTGGCGAAGTAAGAGGAACGAGCCATGCAATCAAATACCGTCTTAACCGTAGATGCCATTTACGATGCGGGAGTGTTACGCCCCGTCGAGGCACTGCCGTTTCGCCACAACGAGCGCGTTACGATGCGGATCGACGTTCCATTGGCCCCGCGTGAGTGGCCCGACGACACCGATGAGATCTACCGAGAAATCGCTGCCGAGGAACTGGCGTTGGCGAATGCCATGTTCGACGAAGTACGCAGGAATTGGCCCAAGGATGATGTTCGATGAGTACTGCGGCAAGCTCGCATCCCGTCCGGGGAGAAGTTTACTGGTTGAATTTCGACCCCTCGACCGGGGCTGAGATGTCCGGCTTCCATCCATGTATCATTGTGCAGAATGATCGCGGTAATCGTGCTTCCATGTTGACTGTGGTGGTTGCCGTCACGGGAAATCTCAAAGTGGCCCGGTTGCCGATCGGTGTGTTCATTGCAGCGGGTGTCGGTGGCCTAACAAAGGATAGCGTCGCCAACTGCGGTCAGATTTTCACAGTGGATCGGCGACGGCTCGGAGCGAGAATCGGTGTATTACCTCACATGTTGATGGTTCAAGTGGATCAGGCATTGAGAACATCTTTGGAACTTTGATAGATTTGTGGAGAAATGTCATGCTTACAACTACAACCGCCTCGACGGAGTCGATGACCGCAGACGAGTTCTACGATTGGGCGCACTTGCCGGACAATATCGATAAGCCCTACGAACTCGAAGATGGGAAGGTGGTGCTTATGTCACGGCCGGGTGAAATCCACGGAATGCTCTGCGGATGGATCGTGCATCTGCTATGGAACTATGCGTTACTTCGTGGGAGCGGTCGTGTGGCGTCCAATGATACGGGCATTGTGGTTCGACATCGCCCCGATACCGTTCGAGGACCGGACGTGATGTTTTTCGATGGGAACAAGCCACTCGATCAGATGAGCCGCAAATACACCAGATCCATTCCTCGACTCGCTGTGGAAGTGTATTCCCCGACCGACCGGCCCGGCAAATTAAACAAGCGGATCAAAGAGTACCTCGCAAAAGGGATACCACTCGTGTGGGTCGTTTATCCCGAGGATCGCATCGTCGATGTGTACCGCCCGGGTGAATCGACCGACAGCTTCGATGAATCCGACTCGCTCGATGGCGGCACAGCGCTGCCCGATTTCAAACTCTCCGTCGCGGACTTGTTCAAACTCCCCGGAACACTCACACAGGAATAACTATGCGAATCTCACGGATGATCCCTCTGCTCGCCTTGATTCCGGGGTGCGCGGAAACGCCACCGATTCCCACGGCCGCCGCGCCCGTGTTGGCGATCCCCGCCCCGGTGTTACCGGTGCCCGAATCGCGCGGCCCGGTGGAAGCCGCGGCCAAGGTGTTCCTTCGAACCGTGGGCCAAGGCACCGCCTCGCCCAAGGATCTTAGCCCGAACTTCAAGAAAGTGATCGCACCGCCGGTCTTTGAAGCCGACAAAGCCCAAGGGTATTCGGATGATCGCGCCGAGTTGTGGCTGAAGGCGCTGATGCCCAACGCTTCGGCGGCCTCGGTCGCGTGCCCGATCGCCACGACCGACTTCGGCATCGTTGTGGCGATCGCCCCGAGTGGCCGTACACTCCTGCGATTGGTGATGCAGGGGAACGATTGGTTGATCGATTGGTGCCAGAGCACGGCCAGCCAACCGATCTTCCCCGGTAGCCCGAGCTCGACCGACGCCGATGAAGCCGGGGCGTGGTTCGCGTCGGCAGCGTTCGTGGAATCGATCGGCCAAGGGCAACTCGCCGCCGCCGAAAGCTTCCTCACCCCGATGGCCAAGGCCAAGCTCAGCCCGCCGATCTTCGAGGCCGATAACGCCATCGGCGCCATCGGCTTCAACCGCAGCAGGCTCCCCGAAGAACTCCGCAAGCTCGTACCCGCCGCGTCGAGCATCGCCAATTTCCGATTGCAGAAAAAGGAAGCCGGATTCACCGGCACGTTGGAAGTGAAGCCCGGTTCCACGCTGACCCTCTCGCTGATCCGCGGCGCCACCCCCGGCGAATGGCGGGTGAATGATGTGAAGTAGATTGATCTGAAAGCGGGGGTACGGCGTCCCCCTGTTCATACCATGACAGGGGGACGCCGTCCCCCCGCTTTCGCCCGTATAACAACCCCATCACATCCTTCCCTCTGAGCCTTCCATGAGCATCCTCGTTGACAAAGCCACCCGCGTGATCACCCAGGGCATCACCGGCGGCGCCGGTACCCTGCACACCGATAAGTGCCTCGAATACGCCCCCGGCAGCTTCGTGGGCGGCGTGACGCCCAAGAAGGGCGGCACCACGTGGAGCGGCAAGGATTCCGGCGTTTCACTCCCAATCTTCAACACCGTGGCCGAAGCCGTAGCGAAGACAGGCGCCAACTCCACCATGATCTTCGTGCCCCCCGGCGGCGCCGCGGATGCGATCATGGAAGCCGCCGACGCCGGCATCCAGCTCATCGTCTGCATTACCGAAGGCATCCCCGTCCTCGACATGGCCAAGGCCATGCGCTTCGTGCAATCGAAACCCGGTTGCCGGCTCGTCGGCCCGAACTGCCCCGGCGTCATCACGCCGGGCGTCTGCAAGATCGGTATCATGCCGGGCTACATTCACAAGGCCGTGGAAGCCGGGAAGAAGGGCGTCGGCGTCATCAGCCGGTCGGGTACGCTCACTTACGAAGCCGTGTTCCAACTCACCGGCATGGGCATGGCCCAGACCACTTGCGTCGGTATCGGCGGCGACCCGATCATCGGCACGAACCAAATCGATTGTTTGAAGATGTTCCAAGACGACCCGCAAACCGAAGCCATCCTGATGATCGGCGAGATCGGTGGCACCGCCGAGGAAACCGCCGCGGAGTACATCGCCAAGTTCGTGACCAAGCCGGTCGCGGCGTTCATCGCCGGGAAGACGGCCCCTCCCGGCCGGCGCATGGGCCACGCCGGGGCGATCATCTCCGGCGGCAGCGGCAGCGCCGCGGACAAGGTTGCTGCCTTGGAGAAGGCGGGCATCGTGGTCGCCGCGACCCCTGCGGATCTCGGCACCGCCGTCAAGGAAGCGATGTCGAAGAAGCGGAAGTGAACCGGAAGTGGAACGTCTCGGCATTGAACTCGAACTTGCCATGAAAGTCATGGCAGAACGCAAATCGATTTCTGATAGAATCGCCGGTTATAGCATTCATGAACTGGAGAAAATAGTTCTCTCAAAGTCCTATGGTTGGCAAGAGGCGAGGGGCCTCCTTGAACACAAACGACTTGAAGATTTGAAGATCAAACACGTGAAGCCCCAATTGCCAATTTCAAAGAACTTTCCACCATTCGACCCTGAAGGCACGGAAGGAGACTCTTGGCGAAATCACGGGGCGTAATGATCACCTTTCGGAGTATCTTTGATGGAAGAAGATTGTGATGACGTTCACGCAGAAAAAGAAAAACATACCATCACCGCCGCTCAGCGTGAAGACTTGCGGCGACGCATTGCCGCCTACGAAGCCAATCCCTCGGCCGGTTCGAGTTGGGAGGAAGTCAAAGCGCGTTTGCGGGGGCAATCGTGAAACTCCCACTGATCGTTCGGAAGTTTCCTTACGGGGTCTTCTATAGGATCGATCCCAATCAAATTGCAATTCTCGCGGTGTATCACAACAAGCGCGACCCGAGAAGCTGGCAATCGAGAGCTTAGCTCAATCAGCGCCGCAGTGTCGGGCTTGTTCAATCTCCAATTCCATTACTTCCCCTCAGGATCGGATCGCGATTCCATCCGCATCACTCCGCGCTCAGCATCCACACGGCGAACGAGGCGAGCCAGTGTTCCCCGGCGTAGTCGCCGCTGGAGATGTGCTTCAACCCGGCCTCGGCGTGCTTCGCCGCCGATTCGAGTAACACCCCCCGGCGCGGATCGTTGTTTGGCAGTGCCGCGGCGATGCCCTTCATGCACCACGCCCGGCTCAGGTTCAACCCGTCCAAGTGAACGAGTTGAGGATCGGTGCGATCCGTCACCGTCGCGGGAACGAACAGCGTTTCCGGCGTGCGATCCTTCACCCCCGGAAGGTACTTCCCCAGCCAAACCGGGAACTCTTCCTTCGGCAGCACGCGGCGCATCAAGTCGGCTTCGCACAAACTCGGCGAGAGGAAATCGGCGCCGTCCGGTTCCCAGCGAGCCGGGGCGTCTTCATCCTTGCCGAAATAAGCTTTCGCACGGTCGGCGATGGCGTCGCGCAACTTCATATCCTTCACAGCCACGGCGTAGTCGTGGGCGAAGGCCAACCCGAACGCGGTATTCGAATGCACGCCGCTGCGGATCGGGTAGGTTTGCTTAGGGAAGTATTCGATGTATCGCGATGCGATGATTTCGCACAACGGTTTGAGGTTCGCGGCCCACGTTCGGGCTTCCGCATCGTCCCAAGTGTGCAACTCCTCGGCGAGTTTCAGCAGCCATGTCCAGCCGTAAGGGCGTTCAAACGATTTCGCATCCTTGCGTGTGAAGTATTCGGCCTCAGCCTTCAGGTTCTCTGCCGTGAAATGCCGGGAGAGCACTTCGCGGATGCGCTTGGCCTCCGGCAAATCGGGGTGGAGCTTCAACACCCTCACGAGCATCCAGTGCCCGTGAACGGAGGAGTGCCAATCGAAGCAGCCGTGGAATGCCGGGTGTTGGGCCTTCGGGTTCAAAACATCGCCGGCTTTGTCCCATACCACGCCGGGCTTGTGCGGGTATTCCTTCTGGATGCCTTTGAGAGCCAGCTTGGCGAACGCGGAGGCGCGTTCCGGGGTGAGCGTGGTCATGGGTTCCGCCGGGAATGCGGGGAGGGCGAAGAGAAGCGGGAGTACGAAGCGGAGCATGCGAGAAATCCTGGATTGTGCGACCGAGTGAAAGCGGGGGGACGGTGTCCCCCTGCGGATCGGAAACAGGGGCACGCCGTGCCCCCGCTTTCCACCCCGTTGCGATGCGACGCGCGAGCGGATATGATAAAGGCAAATCCTCCCCCGATCTCTTCAATATGAAACGACTCTCCACCTTCGCCGCTTTCTGGCTTTTCTCCACCGTGGCGTGCGCCGCTGAGCCAGTCTCGTACGGGCGGGACATCCGACCGATCCTTTCCGAGAACTGCTTCTACTGCCACGGGCAAGACCCCAACCAGCGGAAGGCCGATGTGCGTCTCGATACCGCCGAGGGGCAGAAAGCGGTGTTGAAGGAGATCGTCGAGCGCATCAATTCCGACGATGCGGACGCGCTGATGCCGCCGCCGAAATCGAACCGCAAGCTCTCGAAGAATCAGAAAGAGTTGTTGCAGCGTTGGATCGCGGAGGGGGCGAAGTTCGAAGGGCACTGGGCTTACCAACCCATCCATCTACCCGCTGTGCCGAAAGGGGAAACGAACCCGATCGACGCGTTCATCCGGGCCAAGCTCGCCGCGAAGGGAATGAAGCCATCCGCGGAATCAGATCGCAACACCCTGATCCGCCGGCTCACGTTCGACCTCACCGGCTTGCCGCCGACGCCCGCGGAAGTCGATGCGTTCGTCAATGACAAATCACCGAACGCTTACGAGAAGCTTGTGGATGGTTTAATAAAGCGGCCACAGTACGGCGAACGCATGGCATTGCCGTGGTTGGATGCGGCCCGCTACGCGGACAGCAACGGCTTCCAACAAGATGGCGATACCTTCCAGTGGGTATGGCGCGATTGGGTGGTGAAGGCCTTCAACGACAACATGCCCTTCGACCGCTTCACCACCGAGCAACTCGCCGGGGATCTGCTGCCGAATAGCACGCTGCAGCAGAAGATCGCCACCGGGTTCAACCGCAATCACCTGGTGAACGGTGAAGGCGGCGCGATTCCGGAAGAGCAGCGCTTCAACATCCTCTTCGACCGCGTCGACGTGACCGCCACGAACTGGCTCGGCCTCACGCTGGCCTGCGCCCAGTGCCATGACCACAAGTACGATCCACTCACGCAGAAGGATTATTACTCCTTGATGGCGGCGTTCAACAACGCGAGCGAAACAGGCGGCGCCGGTCGGCAGACGTCGAAGATCCGCGTCAGCCCGCCGTTCCTCGATACCGCTCTGCCGGAGCAGAAAAAGCATGCGGAATCCTTGGATAAGATCGTGGCGTCGCTCAAGGCGGCCTTCGATGAAAAGCGGAAGCTGTGGGAAGCCACCGTGGCGGCTGATCAAAAGTTCCCGGACAAGGCGATCCGCGAAGCGGTGCTGGCCACGAACACCCAGGATCCCGGCCGGCGGAACTCCGCCTTGAACAACTACTTCGGCGAGAAGGTGGAACCCGAGTTGGCCAAGCTGATGAAGCGGGAACAGGCCGCGGCGGATGCGTACAAGGATGAACTGCCGAAGGTGATGGTGATGGCGGACGACAAACCGCGCGAGACGAACATCCTCGACCGAGGCGAGTACCTGAAAAAGAAGGACGTGGTGAAGTTCAATACGCCCGCGTTCCTGCCGCCAATGCCGAAAGACGCGCCGAAGAATCGCCTCGGCCTGGCGCAATGGCTGCTGTTGCCGGAGAACCCGCTCACGGCCCGCGTGGCCGTCAATCGGCTTTGGCAAACCATCTTCGGCGTCGGCTTGGTGCGCACCTGCGAAGACTTCGGCGTGCAAAGCGAACCGCCGGATCAACGCCAACTTCTCGATTGGCTCGCCGTGGAGTTCCGCGAATCGGGCTGGGACATGAAGGCCATTATCAAGTTGATTGTGACGAGTGAAACGTACAAACAATCGAGCAAAGTCAGTCCAGAGGCATTGAGGACCGACCCGGAGAACAGGCTGTATGCTCGCAGCCCCCGAACTCGGCTGCCCGCGATGATGCTGCGCGATTTCGCATTGGCTTCCAGCGGGTTGTTGGACGACCGCCTCGGCGGCAAGCCGGTCTACCCGTATCAACCCGAAGGCATCTGGGATTCGCTGGCCATCACCAAGGAACGCGATTTCACCTACCCTGCATCGCATGGCAAGGATTTGTACCGCCGCAGCATCTACACGTTCTGGCGGCGCACGGTCGGGCCGGCAAATATGTTCGATGCAAGTTCCCGGCAGGCATGCAAGGTGAAGCCCAGCACCACGAACACGCCCCTGCACGCGCTCACTACGTTGAACGACAAGACCTGGACAGAAGCGTGCCGGGTGCTGGCGGAGAAGGCGATGATGGAGGAGAAAGACACCGATCCCAGGTTGACCTTCGCCTTCCGGCACATCCTTTCACGGTCGCCACGGGAGCAGGAGTTGGCGGTGCTGCGAAAGGTGCTGAACCAACAGTGGGAGCATTACCGCAAGAACACGGCCGATGCGGCGAAGCTGATTTCGGTGGGCGAATCGCCACGGAATACGAAGCTCGACGCGGCGGAACATGCTGCTTGGACCGCGGTGGTGAGCGCGCTGTTCAATTTGGACGAAGCGCTGACGCGGGAGTGAAGTCGGAGGCTGAAGCGTCAGCGAAGCAGAGTGACGCTTTGGTTCAGCATTCCTCTGCTTCGCTGACGCTTCAGCCTCCGACTCCGATGGAATCACCATGAACGAACTCGAACTGAATGCCGCCCGCGTGACCCGCCGGCAATTCTTCGGCCGCCAGGCCTCCGGCCTCGGCGTCGCTGCGCTGGCGTCGCTGCTCGGCGACGAGGCGAAAGCGGCCCCAGGCCAACCCGCACTCGCGGGGTTGCCGCACTTCGCGCC
>JBBQWA010000028.1:0-20289 GCA_038211045.1 Gemmatales bacterium | reverse complement strand
CGACAAGATTGATTCGATTCGAATCATTGGAGAAGGTTTTGACATCACCGTTCGAAAAATGAAATGAGGCAGCTATGGGAGTTCGGATTCCTACCTTGGAAGAATTGGAATATCGCATCCAGCGTGATATCGAACATTACGGTGGTATCCTCCCTGAGAGAGTTAGCATCGCATGGGGAGGATACCTCGCGGGACTTCTTGAATGGGGACTATTACCAGCGTCCAGTTACAACACAGTGGCTGACATGCTTCCGTAAGTAGAAAGCCATCCCGTTTATGCAATTATGTTGGAAGGGATGGTCTTGATGGACAACAGTTGTGACGAGGGATCGGAAAAGGGGACAAGCATGGGTCATTGCCTGGGGGAGATGGCCGATTGTGCCCTGAAGCTGGGTACAATCGGGGGCACAAATCCCCTTTCTCCTCGTTCCCACGCTCCGCGTGCGGAACGACTTCTCTCGACGCTCCGCGTCCTCTTGTTGTCATGGATCCCCTGCGATTCGATATCCGATCCGAGAGGCCGCAAAGCGGCCAAAGAACGTTTCCACGCGGAGCATCGTGGGAACGAAGATCATCAGCTTGCCCGTCATTCTTCGTTGCCATGTCCGGCTAACGTGAAGTGTGACGGAATTCCCGACATCTTCTTGCACTTTTAGCAGGGGGGTAGGTGGGTGCTTCTGGGGGCACAAATCTGGGTTTGATCGATTCGACTACCGTATCCCATTTCAGCAACGAGAGAAGCGTCGATTGGGGCTGAATGGGAACTGTACCCGCGGTGAGAGCACAAATGGGCACAAATACCCGTTGAACGGCTCTCGGCTCATCAACCCCTCACTTCGAAGATCGGATCGCGTGGGCGGAGGATCACCAATTCCATCGCGGCGGCGGCCCGCTGACGTTGGAAGCCCGATTCCAAAATGTGTCGAAACTATTCGCTTCGCTCGCAGCGACCCTCTCCCCAAGGGGAGAAGGTGAATACATATACTCACCCCATGCTATTGCTTTCCTGCACGAACATTTCCCGCGGCTACGACGCTACGCCGTTGTTCTCGGATGTCGCCTTCGAACTCCACGTCGGTGAGCGGGTCGGCTTCGTCGGGCCTAACGGCGCCGGCAAAACCACGCTGTTGAAAGTCCTCGCCGGGTTGGACGAACCCGAAACCGGCACGGTGAAACTCCACGCGGGCGCACGCCTCGAATTGCTGAAGCAAGTCGCCGAGTTCGCCCCCGGCCGCACGCTCTTCGAGGAAGCCAAAAGCGCGTTTGACCTGCTGATCGCCAAGCAGCACGAACTCGTGGAAGTCGCCGACCTGATGGCCCACACCACGAACGATGCCGAGCACGCGCAACTCGCGGCCCGCTACGACAGCCTCAACGAACAACTCGCCGTGAACGACGCTTATGCACTCGATCACAAGGTCGAAGATGTGCTAAGCGGTTTGAGCTTTGCCAAGGCCGATTACGACCGAGAAATCCGTTCGTTCAGTGGCGGCCAGCAGCGCCGCGTGCTTCTTGCCAAGATGCTGCTCTCCGCCCCGGACGTCATGCTCCTCGACGAACCGAGTAACCACCTCGATATCGCCACTACGCAATGGCTCGAAGAGTACCTGGCCCGCCAGCCGCAGGGGATGATCGTGGTCAGCCACGACCGCTACTTCCTCGAAAAGGTCACGAACAAAACGCTCGAATTGCACAATGCGAAGATCACTTCGTACCCCGGCGGCTACAAGCAGTACACTCGGCTGCGCGACGAACGGTACGAAAGGATGCTGAAGGAATACGAGGCCCAGCGCGAATACGTGGGAAAGCAGGAGGAGTACATCCGCCGGGCGAACTACGGCCAACTCGCCAAGCAGGCCCAATCGCGGGCCAAGACCCTCGATAAGCTCGAACGCTTCGAGAAACCCACCAAAGTCAGCGGGCCGTCCATCGAGTTCCACGATGTCACCCGCTCCGGCGACATCGTGTTCGATGCCGAAGATTTGAGCATGGCCTTCGGCGACAACGTGCTGTTCCGCGATCTCAACTTCACCATCAAGCGCGGCAGTCGTATCGGGATCATGGGGCCGAACGGCACCGGCAAAACCACGCTCTTGAAGATTCTGTTGGGCGACCTCGAACCGACCGGCGGGCATATCCAACGCGGGGCGCTCGTCTTTCCCGGTTACCTCGATCAACATTTGAAAATCCTCGACGAGAACGAATCGGTGCTGCGGGCCATCTGGCCCGAACCCGATCCCGCCCTCACCGAAAAGACGATGCGCGACCTGCTGGCCACGTTCGGCTTGGCCGGGGAAATCGTCGAACAGAAGGTGAGCTTGCTTTCCGGGGGCGAACGCAGCCGGGCCGCCTTGGCCAAGCTCACCATCGCCGGCACGAACGTGCTGGTGCTGGACGAACCGACCAACCACCTCGACATTTGGGCCTGCGATTCGCTCGAAGAAGCCTTAAAGGCCTACGGCGGCACCGTGCTGTGCGTCAGCCACGACCGCTACTTCCTCAACCGCATCGCCGATGTGCTCTTCGTCTTCGATGGCAACCGCGTGGAAGTCGTGTTCGGCAATTACGATCTGTACCAATCGTTGGTCGCATCGCGGGCCGCTGCGGATGGGGGGCGGAAGGCGGAATTAAAAGCAGAGAGCAAAACCGCTTCCCGGAGCGAACCCGAGAAGACGAAACGCAAACGCAAGTATCCGTATAAGAAGGCGGGGGCGATCGAAGCCGAGATCGCCAAGTTGGAGGCTGACATCGCGGAATGGGAAACGGCCCTCACCACCCCCGAGGTATACCGCGATTCGGACAAAGTGAAGAAGACCATGGCGAACATCGCCGCGGGCCGGGAGAAACTCCCCGGCATGTACGAACACTGGGAAGAGGCCGTGGAATTGAACGGGTAGATTCGTGCCGAGCCGAGGCGGATTTGATTGGGAACTCGTCGCGGGGGAGTTTGTAGCTTGCCAAGATTCCCCCTAGAGGGAGAGTGTGGTTCGCGCAGCGAAGCGGAAGAGGATTCTTCGATTTGCCGTTCCAAACCCGCTTCCCGCTCTTGGCTACGCTCCGTGCGACCCTCTCCCTCGTGAGGAGAGAGTAAAATCCAATGTAGCTCGCCTGATTCACCAATGGGTGTCCCGCTTCGTTACCTCGCATCTTCCAATTTGCGGACGAGCATTTCTTCGGCGATGGCCCATCGCTCGGGTGAATCGTAGCGCCCCGCCGCGATCAGTTGCTGAATGCGTTCTACGAATCGACGGCGGATGCCGTGTTCGTCCGGCGCTTCGGCACGGAGTTCGGCGAGATCGTCGGCGGATGGGGGGAGATCGTTGGGGTGAATCATGATGGCCCGTTGAAGGACAACTGCGGCCCCAGATTCGCCGTGGGCGCCAAGTTGAATTCGCCAGGAATACCGAATCTCGGGCGGGCGTCGCATGGGGGCGTATACTCTGTGTGTTCTACGCAGTTCGGGCCGAAAGTAAGGCCTTCGCCGCGAGAAAGCGGTGGGCGGAATCGTTCCGATGGGAGCGGCATAGGGTTCACTTGTTCAGTGATGCCGCGTTCGCATTCTACTCTTCTCATATCGTCGGCGCGCCGCGAATTCGTGAAAGAAATCCAAGTGGTGATCCGGGCAAAGCCTGCGCTGGGGGCATCGGAAACGCAATGCGCGGAACGCGCCCGCTTTTCGCGGCGCACCGGCGGAGGTTCGCGGAATGTGGGAACAATTTCTCGCTATCGTTCAAGTTGGCGAAAGGGCCTTCCATCCCTACCCGGCGTCATTCTGCCGTTGGTTTGTGCCCTCAGTTTAGCACCCTCCTCCCCCCCGGGCACAAATCCACGCCTTCGTACTTGGACAAACGCCTCGCGGTTCGCCACAATGCTGGCGGTTCCGGAGAGGGTGCCCGCCATGATGTTTCGCTAACCCGTTCCCGCATCGAAATTTACAGCGATTGAACGCCCGTTCGAATGGATCTGGCCGGGCTTACTCGCCACCGGTTGCATCACCCTGCTTACCGGGGAATGGAAGGCCGGGAAGACGACTCTGCTCTCGATTCTGCTCTCCCGTTTCGGCATCGGGGGCACAATCGCGGGCCGGCCGGTGCGGCCCGTTCGGGCACTGGTTCTCTCCGAAGAGCCGGAATCGCTCTGGATGGAACGGCACACCCGGTTGAACTTCTCCGATGATATCCGCTTCTGTTGCTGCCCACTGCTCGGCCGCCCGTCGATGGAACAATGGCACTGGCTGATCGACGACATCGACAACGCGCAAAAGATGCCGGACGTAGTGGTGTTCGACCCGCTGGCCAACTTCCTGCCCGAGCAGGCCGAAGGGTACGCCCCCCATCTGCTCGATGCGCTCATCCCCTTGCGCCGCCTGACCCAGCGGGGCATCGCCATTCTGATGAACCACCACCCGAGCCGGCACAACCTCCGCGAACTCCAAGGCCGCGGCGGCGGTGCCCTGCACGCCTTCGTGGATATCGACGTGAAGTTGTACAACGTTCCCGGCGAGCGCAGCGACCGAGTCCGCCGCATTCTGTCGAAGGCCCGGCCGTTCGGTTCCAACACCGAGTTCCGCATCGAATTGACCGAGGATGGAAAGGACTACATCGAGGTGCCGCCGGATCCCGTTCTCGGGTGGAGGGAGGGGATCGCGGTCACGCGGTCGGTGCTGCTCGCGGCGGGGCAACCCCTGACGGTGATCGAGGTTTGGAAGGGCTGGCAGGAAGACTTCCCGCAACCCGCGCTCAAGACGCTGCGCCGCTGGCTCGCCATGGCCCACGCCGACAGCCTGCTCGCCCGCAGCGGCAGCGGCCACCGCAACGACGCCTTCAAGTATTGGGTGATGGAGTAGGCGGGGATTTCTGATATCCTGAGAAGAAGCATCAACCAATCTGGCGGCGATGTTTAACCGCTCCTAGAACATCCCCATGTTCCCAGACCACTGGCCACAACCTTGCCCGCCTGAGGATGCGGAAGTCGCGTCCGGCGTGTATTATCATTTGGTGAGATCCAACCCGCCTACTCCATTGGGTCGAGACGCAGATTGCCGATCACAATGCGAGAAGAAAGGTGGGAAGGCGTGTTTGAATTGCCAAGCGTGCGGCCTCTCGGTCTTCCCAAACCCGGAAGATGCCTATTTGCAGTTCCGTTCAAACTGTGAGCGTTTCGGGGAAGACTTCGCGAAGAAGATTTGGCCCTTCATTGCGAAAGCGACGTTGAGTATTGAACACGGCCGGACGAAAGTCACCGGCGGCACAGTTCCGTCCCACACGACTTGGTGGCCGACAGCCGCGCTCGACATTGTGTCCCGCTGTGCGTTATTTCAAGTGGAAGTGAACCTGCTGACCTGTGAACCTGCTGACCTATTGAGGCGAAGTTAGTCGATGGCATTGTGGAAACCGAACTCCGAACCGATTCCGAACGAAATCGTGGATGATTTCGCACCGGTCGATGTCATCATGGAATTCGACGGCCCACGGACATTCACTTTGAACGGGCAGGACGGAAGACAATTTCTTGCCCACCAATGCGACGAGGACGACGACCAACGCGGATTTATCCTCGTCCCCATCATTCGAGACAGGCTCGAACGATTGAAGCAAGGCAACGTCACGATCCGCGAAGTACTCGAACAACCAACGGTCTGGTATGCGGTCGTGGGCGACGATGATGCGGTTTTAAGCCTTTATTCCATTCGGCTCGGCGATGTTCCCAAGGGTCACTTGCCCAGTCCGACAGCACGGGTAAGAACGCCCGCATCGCAGGCTGGCGATTTCGACCGCGACGGAAAAGCATTTCGACTTTCAGGACATGCCCGCTACGCACTCGTTCAAGGAGATACGCTCCTCGCGGCGGAAAAATACGCCGAGGCCGCCAAGCTGTTCAAGGCGGAGTCAGAAGCGGCTCGCAAGAGTTCGCAAAAGCATTTCTTGTGGTTCTTGGCAGCCAGCAACTACTATCACGGTGGCCATTATAAAGAAGCCTTGAAGCTGGGCCGCAGGATCGAAGAGCGATACCTGCCGGACAATGTCCGACACCTTTTCCCTCAGTTCCTGAAGGATACGGAAGCACGGGCGGATGTTGGGTATGCGATTGGTGTTCGGAATCAATTAGCACAGTTGTTCTCAGGTGGAAAATATGCTGAAGTAATCGAACTTTTCAAGGCTCATCAATACGTCGTCGATCGAACAGCACTTGCGTTTCTACGTGCTGCAATGCTCGAAAAAATGGAACGCTACACTGAGGCGACCTATTTTCTTGCTGCCATTCACCGCTTCGGCAAAGATGTTGCGAATTTTGCAACGATGTTTGCTGCCATCCCTTTCACGTTGCCAGCCGACGTTGGATGGAGATATGCACAGGCCCAACTGAAGTTCGCACCGCATCCAGCAGTTCAATTGGTGATTTCTGTATTATTATTTCAGCGTGCGATGTCTACAGAGAAAGTTGTTGATTACAATCAGCTACTTGGTGAACAACAAAAGGCATTTGATGATGCTTGGCAGTCTTTCCAGAAGTTGCCAATCGAAGTGCAATCACGGCACCGTGATCTCAGAAGATTGTTTGAGATGGGCTTTGAAGGGGCAATTCTCGGGGCTGAGAGACTGGGCGCTACTGATCGAGCGCTCCATCTTGCCGATATTGGTGTCGGGTTTATGCCCCTGTCAAGCTCACTACTAACACGGCGAGGCTTCGCTCGTTTTCCCGATGCCTCCGCATACAACGACTTTGAACTAGCTGTGGAACTGGCTGAAAAATCGTACACGCCTTACTTCTTCTTGGCTCACCGCGCTTTGATGAATGATGACGCAGGTGCCGCTTCCCAATTGATAAAGCAGGCCTTGGATCGTTCGCCGGGTCAAACAGTCAAAGGCCAATTATTGGGATGGTTGGCAACATGCAATGTCAGGTTGGGTTCTACGGTGGGAGAAATTGAACTATTGTTTGAGGAATCTCTTTTGCTCGTTCCGTCGCCATCGGAAATCCGCGATGAAGTATCGGACGCATATTACCGTTTTGTAGAACTTGTGAAAGAAACCTACCCTTCATCGAAGAGCAAGCAATTCAAGCCAACCGGAATCATCTCGCGCCCTATTTTATTCCCGCATTCATACGAGCCGAACAGGAATTCTTATACAAGCAGGGACGATGTTGTCAGGAAGTTATTGCCTGCTGCCTAAATGCCAATTATCAGAAATGTTTCGATTGCCTCTTGAATCAATGGCCGCAGAGCGGACGAAGAGCATTCCCACGCGGAGCGTGGGAACGAGAATCAAAAAGTCGCTCCAAATTGTTCGATGTTCGAGGAGCAATCCCACGCTCAATTTTCCAGTTTTCTACTTTCCCTCTACCCGGCTTTTGCAGAACCGATTCTTCAACAACCCGTCCAGCGTCAATCCTGGGCAATCGTTTCGCCACCGGAGCGGGTGGTGAGGGCGCCGATCACCGAAAGCGGCGTCGATTCGGAAAGGGTTCGCACCGAGCCGTCGCAGAAGCCGACCACGGCCAACCCGGAGTGGAAGCTGTAGTACAGGCCGCCCCACTCGTTGGTAGAGTTGACCTTCAACTGCCCCGAGGGAAACGCCGCGAGCGCGGCATTGGCCCCGCCGCAGCCGAGTGCCGGCAAGCCGAGTTCGTAGGGGTTATCGTTGGTGGCCCAAGCGCCGCCGCGGGCGCGGGCACAGTTCGGTTGGCTCGAATCGGTTTGGGATTTCGTGCCCACCTTCTTGCGGTACACGTCTTCGCGGCCGGCGCATTCGCCGATAAGGATCGTATTCGAGGTGCCATCGAGAACCATGCCCATCTTGGTTCGGCCTTCGGGCACCGGTCGGAGAACGCCCATGAGGAGATCGGCCGAGGTGCCGAGGGCCGGTTGCCCCTGGGCGGAGAGTTCCGCAGCGAACGAAGCTGCGAGGCCTTCGGGCGGAAAGTAATCGGTGGTGGCGCCGACCTTCCGCTTGGATTCGTTCGCGTCGTATTTGTCTTGGAAGCGATTGGGGTTCGGGCTGGATGGGCACTGCATGATTTTGATTTGTGTCATGCACGCGCCCTCCGGCGGGTTGACCGAAACTCGGTTGAGCCACCAGTTCTTGGAGAGATCGAAGCCGCCGCCGCCGGTGATGTTCCCTTGCTCCAAGTAGGGGAAGGCGTCCAAGGCCCAACTGCGTGCCCCTTCCACGCCGACGATTGCTTGGGGTTCCGTCCGCTTCGAGTTCGGGAGTGCCCCGTTGGCATTCTCGTAGTTGTGCAACGCCAGCACGATCTGCTTAATGTTGTTCTGGCACTTCATTCGGGCGGCCGCTTCCCGAACCTTTTGAACAGCCGGAAGCAACAGGCCGATCAGGATCGCGATGATGGCGATGACGACGAGCAATTCGATCAGGGTAAAGGCGTTGCGGGTACGGGGCATGTCAATGGCTCGCATCGAGGGTGAATCGCCCTGGAAGGGCTTTCGTACCCAATGCAGCTCGCGTGCCAGGTCTGGTTGGAAAGCCCCCCGCGAGAATCCGTCAGCGGATCGAAGCATCTCGTAGGTCGGTCCGGACGGTGTGCGTAACACAGCGGAGGCCCGACGGAATCAGCATGTTTCCACGTCGGGCCTTGTCCGCTCTCCGTGCGTCCATCGGATCGACCTACGAAACCCTTCGTTCGCGGACGCACGCTGGGCGTGGCCTCTCTTTGTCCGCGTGTGCGCTTCGTTTGTTCACTTCGTTTCGAACACCTCGAACGCCAGCCCAGCGAACACCTTTGCGAACTCGGGCAAGGGCATCTCGAACTGGCCATCCTTCGTCGGATAACCGTGTTCCAAGCCCGCGGTTCCCTTCGGTGAGAAGTTCTGCCCGTGCGGGTTCCAGATGCGAATCTTATCGGTCTTGGGATCGTACGAAAGAATGGCGTAGGCGTGGTTCCCAGAAACGTCCGCCGGCTTGGGTGAGACCGTTTTGTTTGTACCCGTGGTCACCAATTGTTTCGCTTCGAAGGCGCGAACCAACTTCTCGCGGAGTTCCTTCAACCGAGATTGGCGTTCGTCGTCCGTGGCTTTGTTGCCTTCCTTGAACATGGTGAGGGTGAAGCGTTCGATCGCGTGGCCGGTGAGGGCGCCCATCATCGTCCCGGCGGAACCTCCCTTGGTGATGAGATCGAGGTACGAAAGCGGGCGTTCCTTCTCGGGCAGCGCCTTCATCCGCATCGCGCCGACGGCCTTCTCGTACACGTTCACCCAGATGCCGTCGTTGTCCGTGCTACCGCTCAGGGCGATCTCGGCATCGGTCGGGGCGGGCACATGAAACGTTTCTTTACCGATCTTGACTTCGTAGGTGCCGTCCGGCTTCTCCACGATCCGCTTCACCACGTCGTCCGGGTTGCGGAAGCACATGGCGCCCACCGCGGCGAGGCAGAAACAATCGCCGAGCTTGCCTTGGTTCACGGCCTCGAGATTCGGCTTGCCGTGGGGGAAGAGCTTCCGATCGATCTTGGCGATGCGGGCCGACGCGGCCAAATAGTACCCATCGAGGCTCCCTTTCTCCTTGGCGGTTTCGTCATCGGTCGAATCGACTTTCTTGCCGAACTGCTTGGCGAGTTCGTTGGCCGTCATTTTGGTGGGCGCGGCCTTGGAATTCTTGGCGTACCGTCGCAGGGCCGCGATGGCCGCCGCTTCCGAACCTTTCACTTTCGGATCGATCACGGCAGTATTGATCTCCGGGAGGCTGAGTTCGCCGTTGGCATCCTTGTCCCATTGGGGGAAATGCTGCTTGAGGACCTCGGCGAAGGCGGGGTGCGGATCGGCGGCGCGAAGGGGAATCGCCGTGCAAGCGATCGAACAAACCAACAGGGCGCGAATCATGACTTCTCCATGGAAATGCTTACGTTCCGATCATTTGCAACAGCGTCCGTTCGGCCGTGGCGGAGAATTCCGCGTCCGAAATGGCGAATCGCAATTCTATCATTTCGATGCCGTAGCTCCAATTGCGGAGGCTTTGGAAGAGAGCCAATTCCGCTTCCTGCGAATGGGGAGTGACCGACAGCAAGATCGCCGTCGGCCCCTTGGCCGCGCAGGCTTTCTGGGCGATTTCCAAACCCAATCGGTCGGCTTGCTCCGGAGTGAAGCCAAGGATTCCGCCGACGCCGAGAACTTGGGGTACCCCCGCGATCGCGGCTGCCGTGAGTCGATCCGGCCCGGCACCGCCGGGCAAGCCGAAGAGTTCCGCCAACACTTCTCCGAGCGCAAGATCGAGTACCCCGGCAAAGCGGCCCGACTTCACCCCGGCTTCGAGTGCGCGCCCCCCTTCCCCATCGGCGGGGAACGCTTCGATGCGGTAGCCCGCCGCCGTCAGTATAGGCCACACATTCGGCATTCCCGGTGCCGTGCTCACCGCGATGATCCTTCGCTCCACGCCTTGCTCCCGTATTGGATGCTATGCTAATTCGATATGCCCACGACCGCATCACGCATCTTACGCAATGGTCTGCTCGCCGCCTTCATGTTGGGGGCGCTCGGGTTCGCGTATGCCCATTTCGCCGGGGTTTGGTTCGATTCAAAAATCGGCGACCGCGAAGCGCCGATCGGCGGGGCCGAAGTGACGGAATCGCTGCAATGGCGGGTGCCACTCACGATGGCGGCGTGGGGCTTCGGCTTAGTGGCCCTGTTCGAACTTTTCGCCAGCCTGTGGCGGAAACCGGAAACGCTTTCCCCCTCGGCATCGGCACCGGTTCCCGACGCGGAAGTTCTCCTCTCGGAATTGTTGGATCAAGCGGAAGCCGCGGAGCGGGAACGCGCCAAATCGTAAGGGGAGCGGCAATGGATTTTTTACCCTCTCCCCTTGAGGGAGAGGGTAGAAGACCTGCCGTTCGTCTCAACACTCGCCAGCGAAGAAGATTTCCGCCAATCTGGACAGTACCTTCACGGTATCTTCACGCAGACTTCACACGGGGATGTAATCTAGAAGTGTCGCCGAAACGTCGAAGGAATCTCCGGTGCCGCTGCTCACAGATCGCACGATCGCACGAACGCCCCGCCCCGGCACCACGCCGGTACATGCTTCTGCGCCCGCGGCTCCAAAGTTTGAACTTTCCAAGCTCGGCTTTCATCTCGGCAAAACGCCGCTGTTTTCATCGGTTGATCTGCAAATCTTCGACCGTTCGGCGTTGGCCTTGATCGGCCCCAGCGGCTGCGGAAAATCGACGCTCCTCCGCATGCTCAACCGCATGAGCGACCTCATCGAAGGCGGCCGTGTCGAAGGAACCATCACTCTCGACGGCATCGACATTCACGGCCCGCAGCTTCCGCTCGCCGAGTTGCGCCGGCGCGTCGGGATGGTGTTTCAGAAGTCGAACCCGTTCCCAAAAAGCGTGTACGAGAATGTGGTGTTCGGCCCCCGCGTGGCCGGCACGGCGAAGCGGATCGACTTGGACGCCCTTGTGGAAAAATGCCTGACACGGGCCGGATTGTGGGAGGAAACCAAGGATCGCCTGCACGGCCCGGCATTGGCACTCACCGCCGGGCAGCAGCAACGGCTTTGCATCGCCCGCGCCTTGGCCACCGAGCCGGAAGTGCTGCTCATGGACGAACCGGCCAGCAACCTCGATCCGCGCTCGACCGCCAAGATCGAAGATTCGATATTCGAACTGAAGCGGGAATGTGCGGTCGTGATCGTCACGCACAACATGCAGCAAGCGGCCCGCGTGGCCGATCGCACCGCGTTCCTCTTCGAGGGGCGCATGGTCGAAATCGGCACGACCGAACAAGTATTCACGAAACCCCGGCAGAAGCAGACGGAAGATTTCATCACGGGGCGCTTCGGCTAGTTCCTCTCCCCGTGGGAAGAGGGTTGGAATCCACACTGGAGAAGATGATGGCCACGCCACGCATTCTGATCGTCGAAGATGAACGCGGACTCGTGCAATCCCTGAGTTGGTACTTCAACCGCGAAGGCTACGAAACCCTCGTGGCCCACGACGGCGTCGAAGGGTTGCGCAAAGCCCAAATGATGCTCCCCGATATCGTGCTCCTCGATGTCATGCTCCCCGGCCTCGACGGCCTCACGATCTGCCGAGAACTCCGATCCGGCGAACGCACCCGCGATATTCCGATCATCATGATCACGGCGAAATCCGAAGAAGGAGATCAAATCGAAGGCTTCGCCAAGGGGGCCGACGATTACGTGACCAAACCGTTCAACAACAAAATCCTGTTGCAGCGAGTGAAGGCCCTGCTGCGCAGGGCCGAAGGGGGCGGCGACCCCGGCGACGTGGTCGAACACATGGGCGTGAAGATCGATCGCATCCGCCACCGCATCACCCACAACGGCAAGAAACTCGAACTCACGCCCACGGAATTCCGCCTGCTCGAATGCATGGTTCGCCAACCGGGCCGTGCATTCAGCCGACACCAACTCATGGACGCGGCCATCGGCGAAGGGCAAATCGTGCTGGAACGCACCATCGACGTCCACGTCAAAACACTCCGCCGCAAGCTCGGCGAGGGCATCGAAGGCTACGGCGACAACGAGGAATTGGAACTGATCGAAACCGTCCGCGGCGTCGGCTACCGGTTCCGCGAAGCGGTGAAGGCCGAAGCGGCGTAATTTCCCACTCCGCCGCGGCAACTGACTGTCATTCCCGCGAAGGCGGGAATCCGTGCGTCCGAAACAACAGGGAAAACACTGGATTCCCGCCTGCGCGGGAATGACGGAGGTCGGTTCAGTTCGTGTGGCATTCTCAACATGACCGTCAGCAATTTATAAAACAATCTGCATGGATCCGGGAATCAATCCGCTCAACGTTCTCACGTTCATCGTCGCCCCGGCGATTCTCACCAACGCATCCTCCGTGATGACGATGGGCACCTCCAACCGCTTCGCCCGGGCCGTCGATCGCGTGCGGATGCTCTCGGCCTCGGTGGAATCCCAAGCCGAAATCGATCCCCCCGAACGCGAACTGCGCCTGATGCAACTCCGCGTCGCCGAGCGCAGAACGATCCTCTTGTTGCGTTCGCTCACGGGGTATTACTTGGCGGTCGGTTCCTTCGCCGCGGCCGCGCTCATTTCTCTACTCGCGGCCATCTTCATGCTCGCCGGTTGGTTCATTTTGTCCAACACCGCACTGTTCATGGCGTTGCTCGCCGGCAGCTCGGGCGTACTCGGATTGGTATCCGGCTCGGCGATTCTGGTGCTCGAATCGCGGATGACTTTGCGAATCTTGAAATACGAAACCAACTACCGGCTGGCGCGATCCCAACGGCTCTGATGCCAATGAATACCCGCCTTCGGAAGGGGTTCCACCCGCCGAACACCCGGAGACCCAATGCCGAATTCAATGCACCGCGAGTTGTTTCTGGCACGGTTTTCCCGCACGGCCGCCGAGTGGACGGGCAGTTCCCCCGCCTTCGGCTTGGCGGCCCTCATCATTGTGGTATGGGCACTCACCGGCCCGATCTTTGAATTTTCGAATACTTGGCAGCTCGTGATTAACACAGGCACCACGGTCGTCACGTTCTTGATGGTGTTTTTGATTCAGCGGGCGCAGAACAAAGATTCCAAAGCGATCCACCTCAAACTCAATGAACTCGTCGCTTCGATCAAAGGGGCCAGCAACCGCCTCATCAATGTGGAATCGCTGACGGAAGAGGAGATCAGAACCCTCCACATCCACTACGCCAAATTGGTCGAACTCTCCAAGGCGGACACGAGCCTGACGGAATCGCATTCCGTCGAAGAAGCCGAGGAACGACACAACATTAAGGTCGATGACTGAACCCGACCAACTGGTGGCGGTTGTCGCATTTCGACCATGCGAACGAAAATCCGCAAAATAGTTCCAACACTTCTCCTTCCCGGTCGTCTCCTCGTTCGGGGCGTCGGCATGGGGTCGGGTTCTGGTTCGGAGCGTACTTTGCAACCCCCGGATGAGCACGGCTGGGTGCTGGCGGCCCAAACCGGAGATCGAGCGGCGTATGCGGTGCTGGTTTCCCGATATTGGGAACGAATCCGGCGGTGGGTTTACACGCTGATTCGGGATTCCCACGCGGCGGAAGACGTTACCCAAGCCGTGTTCTTGAAGGCGTGGCAAAGGTTGGGCGAACTCCAATCGCCGCTTCACTTTCGAGCTTGGTTATTTTGAATTGCCCGCAATGCCGCACTCGATTCGCGGTTGTCGGCTTCCCGAAGTCCATTCCGGCCCATCGCCGGGGAACCGGTATCGCCGCGATCCGGCCCGAATGTTTTGGCGGGGGAACGGGAGTTGAAAACGAGAATCGACGAAGCCTGCCAACGGATGCCGGCGAAATACCGGGATGCCTTTTTGCTCTGGGTCGAAGAGTCGATGCCGTACGCCGAAATTGCCATCGCGTTGCAAACGACCGCGATCACGGCGAGATGGCGAGTCTGCAAGGCGCGGGAATACCTTCGTCGGGCACTGAAGCCCTACATGGAATTTGAACAGTTATGAACTGCCGCGAGCTCAAAACTTGGTTGTTGGAGGTGAAAGGGGGCACCGTGCTCCCCCCGGCGGCTTCACAGCATCTGGCGGCCTGCCCCGGTTGTGCCCGCTATTGGGAGGAACTCCGGGCGGTCGATTCCAACTTTCAAAACCGGAACATCCCCGAGGGCGATCCGCGGGGGTTGGAAAACTTCTTGAGCACGTTCGACGCGATTCCCTCCGAGATCCTTCGTAAAAGCTCGTACCGATGGCGGCAACGGTTTGCCCGTTGCGCTTTCGCGGGCACTGCGGCTTGCGTGTTTGTCCTTTTGGGCTTCACTCTCGGGCAAAAATTCTCTCCGAAGCCGCAGGTGGTGGAAATCGCCCTGCGGGGCGAACCGGTTCCCGCGGCGGTACCGGAGCCGCTCGTGGCGAAATTGGCCAAACACGATATGCGGATTGCGGGAACGAAATCGGCTGCGGAGCACGCCGTGGTGTTCGCAACCATGGCCGACGACCTGCTCACGGAAGCGATTCGCCTCGCCCACCGCTGCCAACGCGACGAATTGCTACTCGTGGTCGAATTGCACGATCGCATCCTCCGACGGGGCTTGCTGGTGAAATGGGAGCAACTTCCGGTGGACGAGCGGATGAAATTGCGGCCCGAGATCGACCGACGGCTGACCGAAAACGAAACGCGATTGGCGGCCGAATTGCGGAAGCTCATTCCGATGGCGGTTGAACTGATTCAACCGATGGGGGAAACCACCGGCGAATTGCGGGCCGCGTTGGCAGGGGCCGTTTTGCCGAAGCCATTGCCGCCCATGCCGTCCGCTACCGGCCGCGAACCGATGTTGGTCGTGCTGTGCCACACGGGGTTGAAATTAGCCGAGGAAGCGGATCCCCTGAAGCGTGCCGATATTTGCAGCGATACCGCCACGCAATTCGCCCAAGCCTCGGTGTTCGCTTCGGCGGAACGGCCCGACATCGCGGCCCAGTACATCCGCACGCTCGACGATTGGGTCGATCAAACCATCCAAGTGAACATCGACCTCGGCGAGGCCGCGGATGCCACGGGCGATCGCCAGAAGGTGATCGCCGAGATTCGGCACAAGGCGAATTCGGCGGTGACGCTCGTGGAAACGCACTTGGAAAAGGCTTCCCCGGAAGTGCAATCGAGCGTGCAACAGGCGCTCAGAGCTTCGGCCAAACATCCCGGCTCGGGCAAAGCTAAAGGCAAGCCCGAAACGTTGAAAGGGCCGCCGTGGCTCCGCGATACCAACTCGGACAAAATCAACAAAGGCAAA
Source organism: Gemmatales bacterium (assembly GCA_038211045.1). GTDB lineage: Bacteria > Planctomycetota > Planctomycetia > Gemmatales > Gemmataceae > JALHQU01. The sequence goes on along the minus strand of JBBQWA010000028.1, from coordinate 4,573 downwards.
GGCGCTTCCGCGAAGTAGCGCCCCATCGAACCGTTCACCCTCCTTCGGAGACTGACCATGCGACGAACCCGTAAAATCCTGCTCGGCACTGCCGGCGCCATGGGGATGACCTTCCTCGGAACCACCCCGGCGATGGCCCAAGTCCCGAACGTCGGCGCCAAGGGAGGCATCGCCAAGGGGATCAATCAAGGGGTCAATCCCAAGGCCGTGGCCCCGGTGAAACCCGCCCCCGCACCGATCCCGGCGAAGCCGGCCCCCGTGCCCAATCCGGTTCCCGCCAAACCGGCGCCGATACCCAACCTGAATGGCGGCCAATTGCAACCCGCGCCCGCTCCGAAAAAGAACGGCGGCATGGCGGGTGGCATGCAGAACGGCGCCCATGCTGTTCAACAAGGCGCCCGAGGCATCGGCGGCAACGTGAGCGCACTCGCCCACCAAGGCGTTCGCGGCCAAGCCTTGGCCGCCGCCATTCACCAAATGCAAGCCAACCGCGGCCAAGGTGGTGCAAAAGGTGGCGGCATGGGGCAAGGACAAGGCGGTCAAGGTCAGGGTGGTGGGAAAGGTGCCGGCCAAGGCCAAGGTGGTAAAGGTGCGGGCGCCGGTGTTGGAGGCCGGGGAGGCCAAGCGCCGAAGGGTAAGGGCGCCGGAGCAGGCCAAGGCCAAGGTGGAGCCAAGGGAGGAAATCCCGCCGGTAATGTCGGCGGGAAAGGCAAAGGCGGCCAAGGCAAAGGGCCCGGGGGCGGGATGGCCCAAGGTGGCCCTGGTGGCGGCGGCAAGGGCAAGGGTATGGCCGGGGTTGGAGGCCGGGGAGGCCAAGCGCCGAAGGGCAAAGGCGCCGGACAAGCCCAAGGGGGTGCCAAGGGAGGAAATCCCGCCGGGAACATCGGAGGCAAGGGGGGTAAGGGCAAAGGGCCGGGCGGCGCGATGGCGGGCAAAGGCCCACAAGGCGGTGGCAAGGGTGGCCCGCAGGCCGGAAAAGGTGGCCCGATGATGGGTGGCCCCGGTGGCAAGCCGAATGCCGGGCCACAAGCTGGGCCTGGTGGCAAGCCGAATGCCGGGCCACAAATGGGGGGCGGTAAACCGAATGGTGGCCCTGGCGGCAAGCCGCAGGGTGGCCCCGGTGGCAAAGGCCCGAAGAAGTAAGGCGAGCGGCGGTTGGTTTTACACCCTCTCGCCCGTTGGGGAGAGGGTCGTCCCGCTTCGGGGCGGGGAGAGGGGTTTGGATTGGTTCCAAAGCCCCTCTCCCCTCTCCCCGCTTCTCTCTTCGCTCGACGCGACCCTCTCCCCAGCGGGAGAGAGGGTAAGATAACAGCTGCTGCTCGCCTAATGCGGCCTATCGGCGACTTCCGGGCCGAAGCGCCATCGCGCCTCGGCCCATTTCCGTTCCAACACTCCATCGGGATTCGCCATGCTCCGCTTCGCTTTGCTCCTCGTGTCGATCCTCGCATTCGCATTCCCGGCTGCGGCCCAAACCCCCGCGGTTCCCAAACCGACCGAACAGAACATGCAAGACCTCATGGAGACGGTCGGCCTGCTCTCCACGCTGCATCTATATCAGACATATTTGAACATTGGCTTTATCGCCGACGGCCGGGCCGAAGAACTGTACGACGACGCCGAGAGCAAGCAACTCTTAGGCTCGGTGCTCACGCCACTGGAAAAAGTATCCGCCCAACTCGATAAGATCGGCAAACTGGCCACCACCAAAGACGACCGCGAAGCCGTGGAGAAACTCAAGAAGATCGCCACGCTGCTGAAACAACAAGGCAAGGAATTGCAGGACTTTTGGGTATCGGGCAAGGAACAGGATGGCGAAAAGTACGAAGCTACCCGCAAGAAGGCGTGGGAAGAAATCCGCGTGCTTGTCGGCGACCCGAAGTGAAGGAAAACGGAAATAGGCACGAGCACGGGACAGACAAATTATAACCCGTCCCGATCAAAACAGCGGGGTCGTCCGCTTCCAAACGACCCCGCTTCGCGATCGGGCACCGCGAATGCTTCAATTTGCAAATGTCCGCATCACGAACAGCAGCGCAACCAACACCGCCAGCATCACCCCCGCGACCACCATCGTGAGGGCCAAGGGGTTCACGCCCCCCGATTTCGTATGCCGCTTCCGCAGCTCAATCGGTGTCGCATCGTTCACAGCGGTGCCGTCGGAGGTGTCGTGGGGAACCACGATGCTGCCCCAACTGGCCAGCGATTCGTCGGTCGGCTTCGGCAACAGCGGCTCTTGCGCGGCCTCGGTGAGCCGGGCCAAGTTCGTCAGCGAACCCGAAGCGGACGCCGAGATCGGTGCGGTCGTGGCGAAACTGACCATTCCCGCATCGGCCTCGGCGTAGGCTGCGATCCGGCAAGCCACTTCCCCCGCGGACGTCGGCCGTTGAGCCGGATGTTTCGCCAGCAACGCCCCGATCAACTCGTTCAAGCCCGGAGGGAGATCGGGCCGCAGGTATTCTAGGTTCGTGGCAACCGCGTGCTGGTGCTGTTCGCGGGCGTTTTCTTCGCCGGTCGTGGTGAAGGGTGGCTTCCCCGCCAACAGGGTGTAGAGCACGCAACCGAGAGAGTATAAGTCCGACCGCGGATCGGCGCAAGGGGGCGCGGAAAATAACTCGGGGGCGGTGGAATCGAAATCGAAATCGTTCGCATTCGAGGTGAAGGTTCCGAGGCCGAAGCCGGAGACTTTCACCAGCGGGGCATCGCCGGGCTTCGCCGGGGGAGCCACGAGGATCGCGGTGGGGGCGAGCTTGCCGTGGAGGGTTCCGCGCTCGTGGGCGTGCTGCAAACCCAACGCGGCCTGGCGAATGTATTCGCAGGCCACGTTCACCGGCAGCGGGCCGTTCTCTTTCACCATCTGGGCGAGCGTCGGGCCATCCACATACTCGCGTACAAAGTACATCCGTTCCCCGGCCTGATTCGCATCGAGCAGGGTCACGATGTTCGGATGGGCAAGCGCGGCGGCCGTTCGGGCTTCCTCGCGCACAAGGAGGCGGATCGTTTCGGATTGCGTGAGGCCGGTGGATATCACTTTGATCGCCACGTGGCGATTCATCGTGGTATGGCGGGCTTTGTACACTCGGCCCGTGGCACTTTTGCCGATGTAATCGAGAATCAAATACGAGCCGATGAAGAAGCTATCGATGCGGCCGGTGAGCAACCGTTCCGATTGAAAGCGGGTGATGAACCCTTCTTTCACCAAGTATTCCCCGGCCCGGCGCGGTGTGCTGCCCCGGGTGCCGAGGGTTTGAATCGCCTTCACGAACTGCGTATCCGTGAGCACGTTGGAATCCCGCAGGGCTTGGAGAAAGCCTTCGCGGGTCATCGTGCTGGGAGTCGCGGTCATAAGTATCTAACAAGACGAGGCGGGGCGGGGTTTCGTGCGCAACGGCGGGGTAACAAAATAAAATACCTGGATCGGAGCCAGCCGGTTTCGACGTAAAATTCGCACTGTTCGCCGGTCAACACGCTATTCTTAGAATACGACTGCGTAGAAATCCCACCGGGGAACTCCCGCCAACGGTTCCGCCGAGCTCCGTGATAGCCAATTCATGCGGCATGCCCAAAATTCGCGCCGGGCATTCGTGCAGGCGCGGGTTGCCTTGTTATTCGTTGACCCGCTTCCGGGATTTTCCACCGTGGCCGGCCCTCCTTGCGAACAACAAAGAATTTTCCCCTTCGACCTCGCCGCGATTTCTTGGTATCCTCTCTAGTGGTATTCTCTCTCCGCACTTTCCGAAGGAATCTCGCCATGCAAGAACGGGGCACACTTTCTCGCCGGGGGTTCATGTCGAACTCGCTCGCCGGCCTCACCGCGATGGGCCTGCCGATGTGGTACGCCCGCGAAGTTCACGGCGCCGAAGAAGCCACCCGCCTGGTCAAGGCGAAGAAGCCCGGCGAGAAGCTGAACATGGGTTTCGTGGGTATTGGTAGCCCATCGAGCCGTGCTCGGGCCATCTACGGTTCGGCCAAAACGTTCCCGCAAGTCAACTGCATGGCAGTGTGCGATGTCGACGCTCGCCATGTAAAAGCCGCGTCGGACTTCCTGAAAAAAGACAAGTTCGAACCGAAGGAATACAAGGACTTCCGCGAACTGTGTGCGAACAAGGACATCGACGCCGTGGTAGTGGCCACGCCGGATCACTGGCACGCGCTCGTGGCCATCGAAGCGATGAAGCAAGGCAAGGACGTGTACTGTGAGAAGCCGCTCACGCTCACGATCGCCGAAGCCATCGCGCTGCAAAAAGCGGTGAAAGAAACCGGCAAGGTGCTGCAAACCGGCAGCCAACAGCGCACCGAAATGGGCGGCATGTTCCGCTTCGCCGCGGAGATCGTCCGCTCCGGTCGCTTGGGCAAGATCAGCGCCATCGAGTGCCGCATCGGCGGCAACCCGCAAAGCGGCGCGATCCCGGAAGTGGAAGCGCCAAAGGAACTCGATTGGGACATGTGGTGCGGCCCCACCGCGAAGGTGCCCTACCGCATTTCTAAAGACAACAAGCACACCAACTGCCACTACGAATTCCGCTGGTGGGATAACTACAGCGGCGGCAAGATGACCGACTGGGGCGCCCACCAC
>JBBQWA010000027.1:0-20674 GCA_038211045.1 Gemmatales bacterium | reverse complement strand
AAGGAAAAGGAAAAGGAAGAGGAGAAGGCGCCCAAAGGCTTGCTCGTCGATCAGACCAACGAAGCGACCGGCCGCAACTATTGGATGTACGTTCCGGACAACTACGACAAGAACAAATCCTACGGCGTAATCGTGTGGTTCCACAACACGGGCAAAGGCGGCAAAGATTCCAAAGACATGAAGAAGATTTGGGAAGAGTATTGCGATAGTGCGAACTTCATCCTCATCGGGCCGCAATCGAAGACTGGCAACGAATGGGTGGCGACCGAACTCGAAGGCGTGGTGCAAACGATCAACCAAGCGTTGCAGCCGTACACCGTCGATCGTTCCCGCATCGTCGTTCACGGGATGGGCAACGGCGGTTCGATGGCACTGTACGCCGTGTTCAACGCGCGGGAACTGGTTCGCGGATGCTGCGTGAGCGGGGCGGTTCTCCCCGGCAACGCCAAGGATAATCTGCCGAACCAGCCTTTGGCGTTCTACCTCGTCGCCGGGGATAAAGATCCGTTGTTGAAGGAAATCAAGGAAACGAACGAGAAGCTCAAGGCGAAGAAGTTCCCCACGATATTCAAAGAGTTGAAAGAATTCGGCAAGGAATACCTCGATCAGCCGACGCTCCAAAATATCTGCATCTGGCTCGATTCCTTGGATCGCATCTGATTCGGCGAACGATGCCTCCCGAGCGGCGGGCGCCAGCCCGCTGAGTGATAAGGTGACCTGCAGTTCTTATCTTACCCTCTCTCCCGCTGGGGAGAGGGTCGCATCGAGCGAAGCGAGATGCAGGGAGAGGGGATTTCGAGGCTTTTCAATCCCCTCTCCCCGCCGCGACCGTTGGTCACAGCGTCCCTCTCCCCAGCGGGGGAGAGGGGGAAAATCCAACCACCGCTCGCCAATAACTCAGCGGGCTTCCCCTCAGCGCAATTCCGGCGGGAACGCGACGGAGAGCCACCATTTCGTGGTGGGCAATTCCACTCGCATCAGGGAATCCATAGTCGATTCGCCCGCGGATTCCGCCGTGGCGGAAGGGAACGCGCGGCCATCGTCGGGATGGTGAAGGACGACGCCCTTCGCCGAGGTCAGCACGGAGCGTTCATCGATATCCGGGATCAAATCTTTCAACTCGGCCCGCAACGATTGCAACCGGGCGAGGGCCACATCCACGACCACCGCGCCCGCGATGCGCTCGCCTTTGCGGATCGGCACGGTGTACGAGAGCATCGGGGTACGGGCGGGATCGGTGCCGAGGTACGGTTCCCCCCACACGAGCCGCTGAGTGTACCAATCGCGTTGCCAATACGGTGGCACCAAACCTTCCCGATCCATGCGGCGTCGAACGATCCCGGTTGCGTTGCGTTGAACCAACAAGGCGAATCCGCGATCCCCGTCCGGTTCCATCGCCAGGCACAGGCCGCTGATGCGGGGGTCGCTTTCCACCAATTTCGCGAGCCATTCCCGATAGTACGCTTCGTCGATGTTCGGGTTCGATTCCACCGCCGCCGCGATGGCTTGCGGGCGCACGGTGAGTTCGCGCATTTCCGAATCGATCCGTTCGGCCGCCTGCTTCACCAAAGTGGCGTGCGCCACCTTGGCGTTGGAGCGGGCTTCGTCCCGCGCCGATTGCATACGCACCAAATCCTGATCCAACCGACGGTGAATCCAGCCGGCCGCGACGATAGCCGTGAACATGCCTGCGAAGCAGACCGCGAGGAGCGCCGCCCGGCTCGGGTTCCGGCGGCACCAACGAATCCCGCGTTCCACGATGTTCGGCGGCCGTGCGAGGATCGGGCGGTGTTCAAGGAATCGGCCGAGTTCTTCGGCCAGATCCGCCGCCGTGGCGTAGCGCTTCTCCACCGGCTTGGAAAGGCACTTCATGCAAATCGTTTCGAGATCCCTCGGCACGTGCGCTTGCAGCGTTCGCACCGGTACCGGATCTTGCTTCCGGACTTGATCCAGCGTTTCTAAGATCGTGGAACCGAGGAACGGCGGGCGGCCGGTGAGCACTTCGTACAAGATGCCGCCGAGGGCATACACGTCTACCGCGGGGCCGAAGGAACCGAGGAGGCCATCGGCTTGTTCCGGGGGCATGTAGCAGGGGGTGCCGCGGATCGTTCCGGTGCGCGTTTGACGTTGATCGTCGTTCAAAATGCGTGCGAGGCCGAAGTCCGCAACCTTCGGCGTGCCGTCTTCCGCCAGCAGCACGTTCGCCGGTTTGAGATCGCAGTGGAGCAACCCGCGATCGTGGATGGCTTGAATGGCCAACGCCAACGTTCGCAACAATTCGGCAGCATCGCGCGGGGCGAATAAATTCAAAGGCAAGCGATCCGCGAGTGAACCCCCGGCCAAGTATTCGAGCGCGAAGTAGGTGCGCCCACCGGCTTCGCCGACTTCGTACACCGAAACCACATTCGGATGGGATACGCGGGCCAAGGCCGCGGCTTCCTGGCGCATCCGGGCTTCGGCCGATGCGTTCCCGGCACCGCCGATGAGCATCTTCAACGCGACCATCCGATTCAACGAACTTTGCTCGGCGAGATACACCACGCCCATGCCGCCTTCGCCGAGTTCGCGCAACAAGCGGTAACCCGGCACCGCCGGAAACAGATCCGAACGGGATACGATCGGCGTCACGGCGGCATCGACCGTCTCCGGAGACAACGGCGTTTGCCCGACCAAATGATCGTGGGCGGAAAGCAGATCGCGGATTCTGGCCGGCAGCGACATCACAAGCCCTGTTGGAATGGAGTGTGCAACTGTAGGGCGCGAAATCGACGCGGTGGTGGAATGATCGTTCAATCGAGGACGAGCGTCAGCGGATCCGCAACAGTCGGCAGACTTCTTGGTAACTCGGTTCGAGCGGGAGTTCGATCCGCATGTCCGGGGAGAGCCAGAGCGGGATGCTGGGCAGCGGTTCGCCGAGGGCCATCGGAACATACCAAGCATCCAGCAAGGGGCGACCCTTCGAGTTTTCCCGCATTCGGAACGTGGCGGCGTGCGGCGGCGGCGACGGCTCGGAAGGCCGCTCCCCGAATCGGTCGACGCGGGCCAAAAGTTCGGCATATAGGCTGGCCTTCGGGATGGTGACGATATCCACGATGGAGACGCAAACCTCTTGCCGCAACAGCGCGCCGACCTTGGCCAAGAACGCATCCCGCTTGCCGGGGCGATCCTTGTTCGCCGGGCTGACGATCTCGATGGCGGCCACCAACCGCCGTTCGCGGCTCATGTCGTAGATCTCGATCTCGTATTCGTCGAGTTCGGTCAAGTCGGTCGGGATCGTCACGGTGGGTGCGGCCACGGCGACTGTGGTCGTTCCGCCAATGGCCTTTCCGGTACCCTCTTCCCGGTCGTCAGACTCGATCATCGAGATATCGACCTCGAACGGCGACCCGTGATGCACCGTCGGTTCGGCGACGAAGTCGTCCGGTATCAGGTCGAAGAGTGTTCGGACGAGTTCCCCTGGCCATTGGCCGTGCACGGCGTCCCAGCGGTGCTTGTCGTTCACCGGCGAACGGAAGTGGTCACGGAGCGGCATGGCGAGCCTCCTAGTTTCAACGGATTCTACCACTTCGCCAAGGCGAGGAAGTTCTTGAGAATGGTCGGGCCTTCGACGGTGAGGAAGCTTTCGGGGTGGAACTGCACGCCGTGGAGTGGCCACGTCTTATGGCGCACGCCCATGATTTCCCCTTCGGCTGTCCACGCGGTCACTTCGAAATCGGGGTTCGTCCACGTTTCTTTCTTGATGACGAGGCTGTGGTAGCGGGTGGCATCAAACGGGTTGCTCATCCCGGCGAACACGCCGCGGCCATCGTGATGAATCGGCGACACCTTGCCGTGCATGATGCGTTCGTTGCGGACGACCTCGCCGCCGAAGGTGTGGCCGATGCACTGGTGACCGAGGCAGACGCCGAAGATCGGGATGGTGCTGGCGTACCTTTTCAGCACGTCGTTCGAGATGCCCGCTTCTTTCGGCGTACACGGCCCCGGAGAAATGATGATGTGCGTCGGCTTCCAGGCGTCAATCTGGTCGAGCGTGATGCGGTCGTTGCGGTAGACTTCCATCGGCAACGCGGGTTCGAGCTCGCCGAACCGTTGCACGAGGTTGTAAGTGAAGGAATCGTAGTTGTCGATGAGCAAGATCATTCGGGTGCGGACTGCGGAGTTCGGATTGCGGAATTGAAGACATTCTACGGCGCACCTTTGAAAGCGGGGGACATCGTCCCCCCGCGAATCACAGGGGGACGATGTCCCCCCGCTTTCATTTCGATCATCCCTGTCTGCCGGGGAGTTTCTGAGCGATGTTCGCGCTGCCATCGTACTTCTTTCGCTCGGCCTCGTCGGTCACTTCTTCCAGCACGGCGGCGAAATCGAAGATGTCGTACCAAGCACCGTCGGCGAAATCGAGGATCGCTTTGCCGTTGTAGTTCACGGTGACCACGCGGCCGACCATCCCTTCGAAGCGGAGCAGGTCCGGCCGCAGGCCGGGCTTCACACGCACGAGGCGATCGGTCCATTCGCGCTTGAAGGCATCGACGGCAGATTTGGAAGGAAAGGCCATACCAGTAAAACCCCCTCACCCCCAACCCCTCTCCCCAAGGGGCGAGGGGAGCAAAACCTATCCCCGGAACACGTGGGGGCCGCGGGGCGGATCGAAGTCCAATCGTTTGAGGAACTCGATCGCGTCGGCGGCGCCGAACTCGCGTTCCATTCCCGGATCGTGCCAATCGACTGCGAGCGGCCCTTCGTAACCGATCTCGTTCAGCGTCCGCAAGATCGCATCGAAATCGATGTTCCCCCGGCCCGGCGAACGGAACTGGAAGCCCCGGCGCGGATCGCCGCTGGCCCAGTACCCGCTGAGGATGCCGGCACGCCCATCGAGGGTGAGCGTGGCATCGCGGACGTGCACGTGGTAGATGCGGTCGCGGAACTTCCGCAGGAATTCCACCGGTTCGACGCCCTGCCAATGCAAATGCGCCGGGTCGAAGGTGAAGCCGAATTCCTCGCGGCCGTTGAGCGCATCGAGCACAATCTCGGCACTGTACAAGTCGAAAGCGAACTGGCCGGGGTGAACTTCGCAGGCGAATCGCACCCCGCAATCGCGGGCCGCATCGAGGATCGGCGACCACTGCTTGGCGAACGCTTTCAACGCTTCGTTGATCTGCCCCGGCTTCGGCCCCGGAAAGCCGTTCACATACGACCAGATCGAAGAACCGGTGAAGCCGCCGACGACGTTGGCCCCGAGTTTCTCGGCGAGCTTGAACGTGGCGATCATCTCCTCGGCGGCGCGTTGTTGCACCTTGGCCGATTTACCATCGCCCCACACGTACTCGGGCACCAGTGAGTGATGGCGTTCATCGATGTTGTCCGAAATCGCTTGGCCTACGCGGTGATTCGATATGATCGGCACTTGAAGGTCGTATCGACCGAGGAGTTCGAGTTGGTGTTGCGCGTACTCGGCTTCGGTACTGCCGCGTTGCACTTCGAGGTGATCGCCCCAACAGGCGAGTTCGAAGCCGTGGTAGCCCCATTCGCTGGCCTTGGCCGCGAGGGTTTCGAGGGGCAGATCGGCCCAGTTGCCGGTGAAGAGCAGGATCGGTCGGGGCATGGTGGTTTTTCCGAGCCGGAAGCGTCAGCGACGATCTGGGGAAGCAATCGTCGCTGGCTCTTCCGGCTCGGAATACGAGCTTCAGTTGAAAATCTCGGAGCCGCGAGCGTGAGCGACCGGTCGCTTGCGCTCGCGGCTCCGACGGAATAAATTAAATCTTCGGTTCGTCCGGCGGAGGCGGAACGTCCTTCGGAGGAACACCCGCGCTGGGGAAGAACGGCGCGGGTTCATCCTCGGGCACGATGTGGCTCACCGACGGCGGAGGTGGGCTGGCCGGGCCGGGCGTCGGTGCGGGAGCTGGGGCCACCGGCGGCGGGGGCACGGTCGGCAGCGAAATCGCTCCGCCCGAACTCACGGTCGCGCCCGGAGGGCCGACCGGGGCCAACGGTGTACCTTCGGCATCCTGTTGCGAGAAGACTTCATCGAGCTCCACTTCGTCCACCTTCTTCCGCATCAGCAAGTAGATCATCGTGCTGGATGTCCAGAAGTAGTTGTAGATGAAGCCGATCATGAGCAAGAACACGAGTACCATCCAGAACGTGACCATGCCGGCACCGGCTTGGTTCCACCACGTCATTTGCTCCATGTACGCTTCGGATTCTTTCGGGTTCACCGGTTCGTAGTCGCCCGTCTTCGGCGATTGGTAGATTTCGACGGGGCTGCCCTTCAACATGAGTTCGCGCCAGCCGAGGCTCTTGGGGCTGTACACGAAGAGGAAGTCCGGCTTGCGATCGGTGAGCATGATGTTGGCGGGCTGGCTTACGGCCCATTTGCCGAAGTACACCATGAGGCAGCCGATGCCGAGTACCACGAAGGTGACGAACACGCCGTACACCACCGAGACGATGATGTACCAGAGGTACTGCCACGGCGCTTGGAACACGTAGTTGTAGCTGCGGCTGAGGGCATCGAAGGTATCGCTACCTTCCGTGCTGACGGTCGCGTTCATCATCGGGTAGCCGACGAGGCCGATCAGCAAGATCGTAATGACGATGCCGCCGAGGATCACGAGCGGCAAGCCGATGCCGTAGAGCAGCACGTCGCCGAGGATCGGCACGAGAGCCACCAAACCGTACAGGCTCATGCAGAAGACGATCACCGCGATCACGATCAGCGGCACGAGCGGCGAGAGCAAGTAAGAAACGTAGCGTTCCTTCACAAACGTGATCGCTTGTTTTATCGAGATGCGTTCCTTGCCGCCGAACTGCACGGCGGCGAGGCGAGTGATGATGCCGCCGAAGAAGGCCCACACCGCTACGCTCCACACTAGGCAGAGCAACAGATACACGCGGGTGAGGAAGCTGGCATCCGGGTCGGCGATTTTCGTAATGATGAGGAATAGCTTGTTGAGCGGTTCCGTGAGCACGGGCACTTGTTCAAGGATGTAGTTGAGGCCGCCCTTCACCCACTTGGAGGCGGGGGAATCGGCGAGGGCCATGGCGAAGAGGAACGGGTTCTCGCCGCGGGATTCGTGCCACGGCATGGTGCGGAGCTTGCCGGTTTGAACCTTCGGGGCATCGGCCTTCAGGCCGCGCGATTCCGGCGAGCCGCTCCCGGCGAGGGCATAAATGGTCGCCCATTGGCGTTGGTCGCGGGCGTATTTCTGCATCCCGGCTTGGCGGTATTCGTCTTCTGTGTAATCCTTGCCATCGGCTTTCTTATCCCCCTTCTCCTTCTTCATCGCTTCGAGCTTGTACTCGGAGGCGTCGGGATCGGGTGCCTTCGATGGCACGAACACCGCGGAGAGGATGTACCAGCCGAAGCTCATGGCGAGGATGCCCGCCGCGGCGGCCAGCAACTTGCGCGGATCGAGCGCGATCTGGAAGCTGCGGAAGAGTTCCGTCCAGAGGTACTTGCGGGTCGGTTCTACAGGGGTATCGATGCGGCCCTCGGCCATGCTCTCTCCTCGGTTCGTGGCACGATTGAACGCGGCAATCCTGTCGCCGGGTGTTGGGGATGAATGTATGCCGGTACGTTCGGGAAGGCAATTCGAGTATTCGCGTGCGCTCCCAACGGAGCAAAAGTTCGGACTCCGCCGGGGAAATCTCCACTCCGGGGGTTCCGATTTTGACATCGGCCACGGTGCCAACGCTCCGCATTTCTCCCATTGCCAATTGAATATAACGATTCTCGGAACTACACAAACTTTACTGGGAAGGATCCCGCAGATACCATCCCGGAGTTCGGCATGTCCTCCCGTTTCCTTTCGATCCTTTTCTTCCTCGCAACCGCCCCAACACTCTTCGCACAATCGGCCAAGCCCGATCCGTCGCTACTCACCCTCGATCGCATCTTCGCTTCGGACGATTTCCGAGGCCAACGCATGCCCGCCGTGAAGTGGCTCGAAGGCGGAGCGTACACATCATTGGAAGCCGCGCCGAAGCTCAAAGGGGCGAGCGACATCATCCGATTCGATGCCGCCGGGAAACGCGAAGTGCTCGTGCCCGCGGAGAATCTCGTACCCGCGAACGCCAAGGACCCTTTGGATATCCAAGGCTACCAATTCTCCAAGGATCTCGATCTCGTGCTGATCTTCACCAACTCGGTGAGAGTCTGGCGGCAGAACACCCGCGGCGATTACTGGACATTCCGCCGTTCGACCCGCAAACTCGCCAAGCTCGGCGGCGATGCGAAACCCTCCACGCTGATGTTCGCCAAGTTCTCCCCGGCGGGCGACCGCGTCGGCTACGTTCGCGAGAACAATCTCTTCGTTCAATCGGCGGACGGTGGAAAGATCGAGCAATTGACGAACGATGGAACCAAGGAACTGATCAACGGCACGTTCGATTGGGTGTACGAGGAAGAATTCGCTTGCCGCGACGGTTGGAGATGGAGCGCGGACGGCAAACAGATCGCCTACTGGCAACTGAACACCCAAGGCGTGAAAGCCTTCACCATGATCGATAACACCTCGGCGAAGTACCCGATTCTCAACACCTTCGCTTACCCCAAAACCGGCGAGCGGAACTCCCTGTGCCGGGTCGGCGTGATCGCCGCGAGCGGCGGCGCCACCAAATGGATGGACGTACCCGGCGATACCCGCACCGACTTCTACATTCCCAAAATGGATTGGGCAAACGATGCGAACGAGTTGTTGTTGCTCCGCGTGAACAGGCTCCAAAACGCCGTGGATCTGATGCTCGCCGACGCCAAAACTGGCAAGGTGCGAACGGTGTTCACCGAACGCGATGGGGCCTGGGTCGATCTCCGCGATGAAAGCCTCGAATGGGTGGAAAAAGGCAACTCGCTCGTATGGTTGAGCGAACGCGACGGTTGGAAGCATTTGTATTTCGCCAGCCGGGATGGCAAGAGCATTCGGCGGATCACCGAGGGGGCCTTCGATGTGATCAATCTGTTGCAGATCGACGAAGCCGCGGGGGAAGCGTATTACATCGCCTCGCCGGAGAACCCCACCCAGCACTATCTCTACCGCTCCGCGTTGGACGGTTCGGGAACGTCGCAGCGCATCACTCCCGCCGATCAACCGGGTTGGCACGATTACAACATCGCCCCGGATAGTCAAACGGCGATTCACACGTATTCCACCTTCGATCAACCGCCGCGGGTCGAACTCATCGCGTTGCCTTCGCACAAGGTGATTCGCACCCTGGCCACGAACGAAAAGCTCCGCGACGTGCTGGCGAAGTTGAAGCGAACCCCGGTGGAATTCTTTCGGGCCGATATCGGCGATGGCATCGCTTTGGATGGCTGGCTGATGAAGCCGGCCAATTTCGATCCGACCAAGAAGTACCCGCTCTTCTTCTACGTGTACGGGGAACCGGCGGGCCAGAGCGTTACGGATCGTTGGGGCGGGAGCCGATACCTTTGGCACCTCATGCTCACGCAACAGGGTTATACGGTGGCCTGCGTGGATAACCGCGGAACGCCCAGCCCGCGCGGGCGGGATTGGCGGAAATCCGCGTATCGACAAGTGGGCACACTCGCCGCGAAGGAACAGGCCGCGGCGTGCCGCGAGTTGCTAAAACGACCGTACTTGGATGCCAGCCGCGTGGGCGTGTGGGGTTGGAGCGGTGGCGGTTCGATGACGCTGAATCTGATGTTCCGGGAACCGGAACTCTACCGCACCGGCCTGGCGGTGGCCGCCGTGCCCGACATGACGCTGTACGACACCATCTACCAAGAACGCTATATGGGTCTACCGCAAGAGAACGGCGAGGATTACAAGCGCGGTTCGCCGATCACCCACGCGGCGGGATTAAAAGGCAATCTTTTGATCGTTCACGGCACGGGGGACGACAACTGCCATTATCAAGGGGCCGAGAAACTCGCGGATAAACTGATCGAATTGAACAAGCCGTTCAGCATGATGGCCTACCCGAACCGCAGCCACTCGGTGAGCGAAGGGAAGAACACGACCCGGCACTTGTACGGAACCCTGACCCGCTACCTCAATGACAATCTCCCGGCGGGGCCGAAACCGTAGCGGGTGGCAAAGGGTTTCGCTCAATCCAACAGGCCAAAGCTGCAATTGATAGTCAAGAATCGAATGCCAATGTCTGCCCCGAGCGGCGGGCGTATGCCCGCTGAGGTTCTCACACTCAGCGGATTGACGCTTACCGCTCAGAAACTGGCTTCCTGATCTTTCGGATGTTCATCACCAAGTCGGGGCTTTCTTCCGTACGAGTTCATTGGCGTAATCGAGGCTATCGAGCGTGCCCGCGTCGGTCCAGTAGCCTTCGAGCTTGCTGTAGCCCATGCGGTTCTGCGCGAGGTAATAGTTGTTCACATCGGTGATTTCGAGTTCGCCGCGGCCCGACGGCTTCAATGTCTTGATGACTTCGAACACGTCCGGCGGGTAAATGTAGATGCCGACCACGGCGTAATCGCTCTTGGGATTCGAGGGCTTCTCTTCGATACTCACCACGCGGTCGCCGTCGAGTTCCGCCACGCCGTAGCGCTGGGGATCGTGAACTTGCTGCAACCCGAGCCACGCCCAATCGGGCTTCGCGGCCGCGGCGTCGAGCATCCCTTTCAGGGGCGCCTCGAAGATATTATCGCCCAAAAGCACGCACGAGCGACTGCCGGTGCAGAAAAGTTCCGCGAGGCCGAGCGCCTGGGCGATGCCCCCGGCTTCGTCCTGCACGCGGTAGGTCAGCCGACAGGAATGATCCTTCCCCGAGCCGAGGAGTTCGATGAAATCCCCCATGTGCTCGGTGCCCGAGACGAGCAGAATATCCTTCAGGCCCGCCCCGATGAGTTTTTTCAACGGGTGGTAGACCATCGGGTACGGGCCGACGGGCAGCAGGTGTTTGTTCGTCACCTTGGTCAGTTCGCCCATGCGGGTGCCTTTGCCCCCGGCGAGGATTACTCCGCGAATCATCTGAAGTCCTCAAGTGTTCATGTCGTCAGGTTCTCAAGTCGAAGAGCCATCATGTCCGTTGTCTTGACCTGATGACTTGATCGACTTGAAGATTAGGCTTTGCCGTACTGCTTCTCGTAATAGCTCAGGTAATCCATGTTCTTGATGTTCGCCACCCAATCCGAATTCGCCCGGTACCACGCGATCGTCTCGGCCAGGCCTTGTTCGAATGTCACCTGCGGCGCCCAGGCGAGTTCGCGCTCGGCCTTCGTGCAATCGATGGCGTAGCGGCGGTCGTGGCCCAAACGATCTTGCACATATTTGATGAGCGACTTCGGCTTGCCCAGCAGTTCGAGCAACGTTTGCGTGAGGTGCAGGTTCGCCTTCTCGCAGCGGCCACCGAAGTTGTACACCTCGCCGGGCTTGCCGAGTCGCCATGCGGCTTCCACGCCGGAGCAATGATCGCTCACATGAATCCAATCGCGGATCTGCATGCCGTCGCCGTACACAGGCACTTGCTTGTCTTCCAACAAGTTCGTCACGAAGAGCGGAATCAGCTTCTCCGGGAACTGGTACGGCCCGTAGTTGTTCGAGCAACGGGTAATCACCACCGGCATGTGGAAGGTGTGGTGGTACGCCTTCACGAGCATATCCGATGCGGCTTTGCTGGCCGAGTATGGGCTGCTGGGATCGAGGGGGGTATCTTCGCGGAACAAACCGGTCGGCCCGAGGCTGCCGTACACTTCGTCCGTACTCACTTGGACGTATTTTTGAACTTTGAACTCGCGGGCGGCATCGAGGAGGATTTGCGTTCCGAGTACGTTGGTGCGAACGAACGGGCCGCTATCCTGAATGCTGCGATCGACGTGGCTCTCCGCGGCGAAGTGGATCACATCGGTGATGCCGAGTTGGAACGCGGCCCGCACCGCTTCTCGATCGCAGATGTCCCCTTTGACGAACCTGTAGTTCGGGTGATCCGCGATGTCCGCGAGGTTGGCCAGGTTTCCGGCGTAGGTGAGGGCATCGAAATTGACGATCTTCACTGCGGGATCGCGGGCGAGGAGTTGCCGAATGAAATTGCTTCCGATGAAGCCGCACCCGCCAGTCACGAGAAGCACCACCATTGCGAACCCCCCGCATTTCCTGCCCGAAGCAAATCCCACCGTGTTAGTGGTGTAGCGGAACAACCATGATTAGGAAAGGTTGGGGGTAAACGAAAGGGAAGCTTGCAAAGTGGTGGAAGTTATCGGCTCGCCGTCGAGACTCGCAGAGAGAAAAGTACACCCGACTGGAGTCGAACCAGTAACCTTCGGTTCCGTAGACCGATGCTCTATCCAATTGAGCTACGGGTGCATCGTTCAGGAATGCTATTCCCAATCACAGACATTGTCAACGGTGGCGGGGTTCGCAAGTTTCGGATTACTTCTTCGCCACGTCGAGCTTGTACCCCTTGCCCTCGAGGCGGATGCCGAAGGCGGTATCCTCATTTCGCCAAAAGATCGCTTGCTGGGCGAGAGGGGCATCCAGTTTGGCCGCATCGTAAATAGCGAAGGTTTTCTGCCCGGCGCCCGGATGGAATTCGCGGTGGGTTTCCCCCGGCTGAATTTTCACCGGCTTGCCTTGGATGGGCCGATTCGGGGTGCCGGCGACTTCCACCACCACGAGCGCCTGCTTGGTTTCATTCTTAATAACCACCCAACCGGCTGTCGCGATTGAGTTTGCGACGAGGCCGATTCCGAGTGCCAGAAGGTAAGGCCAAAGGCCACGCATTTCACCACTCGCATTTCCGGGGCGGAGCATCACCCGGCGAACGCGAGAATCCTGCGAACTTGCGCCACGATTATTTAAAGTACGGCTTCGATCATATCGACTTCCGGTATCCGCAATTTCAACTCGGCTTCCAAGGCGCTCACCACGGCGCTCATCGTGTTCGGGCAACTCCCGCACACCGCCCCCAAGCGAACGCTCGCGATGCCGTTGAAGACTTCCACGACTTCGATTTCGTTGCCATCAAGGCCGAGCGACGGGGATACCTCCCGAAGCACCGTTTGAACTCGGAGTACGAGGCTAACCGGTTCGGAAACCACGGCGGGAACGCGGAGAACCAAGAGAGTGCAATCGTCGTTCACGATCTTTCCTTCCATTCGGAGCATTTCGATTTCGGCTGCCCAATCCTCGGCACTCATCGACGCGTATTTGTCTAATGAATCGCCGAGGGTGAACAAGTGCCCGGCGACGGCATCGGTGGCCAACAGAAACAAATCCCCCGGAAGGCAACGCCCTTCCGCGGCGATAGCCGCGATGGAACCGCCGCGCCGCAGCGTACGCAACAGATCTGGGGCGGAATCGAGTTGATCCTTTATGACGAGCGGGAAGGAAAGCCAAGGCTTCCCCGCACGCACCCGGAAGAGCACGGCATCCCCCACGGCGAGCGCCCGCCACGGCCTCGCCCCATTCTCGGAGGCGGGGCCGAGTGCGAGGGCGCAGAGCGTGGCGGCGGCACCGGTGCCATCGACTTTGTTCTGAGCGCTCCATTTCAAAGCATGGTAATCGATCCGCTGCTGCCATTCCGCACGGCAAGTAGAAACGAACTCCGCGAGGTTGGCAACGTCGGGTCGGAGTTCGAGGAACTTTTTGGAAAGCAGCTCGGCCCACGTTCGGCAAAAGATCCCTTCGCTGGCACCGTCGCAGACCACGGCGGTACCCGCCTCGGCATCCACGGCGAAGCCGTCTTCCCAATGCTGCGGTTCGTTGCCCCGTTTTTGCAGCCAGAATTCGCGCAGCATCTCGAACGCGGGGGCGTTCGTCAGTTCGACACTCGCTGGATCGATGGTGGGGCGTTCCTCGAACAGCAGGTTCCACACCTCTTCAATCGGATAGGTATTCCATGAAGATCCGGAGTTGGAAGCGGGAGCGTAGGCTTCCGATTCGGGAACCTCGGCGGGAGCGAAGCGGGCATGCCAAATCCGCGGCGGACCGTGGGCGGAACTCAGCGCCGAGAGGCTGCGCAGGTGCCGGAAGTATTCTTCGTCGAAGCCGAGGCCGCTGGTGCAATGCACGATGACCGGCGCACGGGCGTTCGGCTTGCCCGCGAGCCAACGTGCGACGAGACGGTAGGCGAATGCGAGTGCAGCAGTAGGGCCGGGTTCGCCGAAGGGGTTGAACAGTTGAGTGAAGTTCCGGGGAAGGTCTTCGCCACTTTCGGCGAGTTCTTTCAACGCAATCTCGGCGAGGGGAATTGTGGAGCGGGTGTTCGCCCCGTGTAGCAAGCGGAGAATTTCCACACCGTCCGAGGTAGGGCGAATGCCGAGTAACGCGATCTCGTAGGCGATGCCGGTATCGCCGGCCGCGATCAAGCCTTCCAGCAATCGATTGATGAAGTCGTTGGCGGTGAGGTGTGCCGGGAACGTGCCGGTCGGGCCCTCTACGTCCCGGTTCATCTCCTCCGAGAGATCGAAGAGCGCGACGAACAAACCGGTGGCAACGGGGGGTGTCATAGGAAGTTATTCATATGCCCACGGCAGTTTCAGGCCCACGGGCCGGAGCATTCGTGCTTGACCCGGCAAAGGTGCCGGGGGAGGAGGTACTCCGTGGCACCCCATGGCACCTTCATGTGGCACCACATGGCACCCGTGAACACCGATCATCATTCTCTCACAATGTGCCCGGCCGTGGGCATTGTTCACGATCTTCGGACGCTCCGCGTCCTCTGCGTTCCGTATTCGATCACATTATCCTTATGATAACTCGGGCCGCGGAGCGACCGAAGATCGTTCCGCGCGAGGATCGCTCAGAGTGCGGGAACGAGGGAAAAGGCTATAAGATAAAGGATAAAGACGATGCACCGACTCGATGCCGACAACGCGGAAATGTTCATCCCAATCCGCTCCGCCGAGTTGATCGACCTGCTCTGCGCCGTGAAAACGACGACGCACGAGAACTTTTCTTTAGAGGATCAGGAGCGGTTTCGCCTGTTCGCCGATCGCGTGTCGAACCACTTCCACCAAGAGCAGCGCAAGCTCTTGACGGCGCTGAAGGACGCCTACGCCTTCTTCGACCCCGATGCCGACACGATGAAGGTCTACATGCCGAACGCCGAGGAGATGGAACGGAACCGCGACGCACTTTTCCGCGACTTCGTCGAACTGTTGAAGTCCGCGAATTACCGCCACCTGAGCCGACAAGAGATCGAGATGTGCATCAAAGGTGCGAGCGCTTGGGGGGTCGACATGCATGTCAACTGGGATATCTTCGAGCGCGTCGAAATGTTCGTGCGCGGCAAGGCGATCGGCCAACGGCCGAAGCGGCACCCGTGGCGTTTCTGGAAGACACGAATGCTATCCATCGCCACGTTCCAACGCACCGTTGTCATCTTGAAGCTGAAGACGAACAAGAACTTGGGCGCGGATGTCGACGTGAACCACATCTTTTTGAAGCTCTTCAAAGACATCCCCGAAATCGATTTGGAGATGCTGCTGCCGGGAACGGAACTGAAAATGCCGAAGCTGCAGCGCGGCAAGTTGGGAGCGACAGTCGCGTCGTCGATCGGCTACGTCGGTTGGAAGCTCAGCGCGGTGCCGATCGCGAGCATGCTCGCGGGATCGATGTACGCGCTGGTGGTGGGACTGTACACGCCGTTGGTGCTGATCGTCGGCTACGGCTACAAGACGTATGCCGGTTTTCAGACGGCGAAGCAGACGTACCAACTGAAACTGACGCAGAGCCTCCTCTTCCAGAATCTCGACAACAACGCCGGCGTTATTTACCGCCTCGTCGGCGAGGCGCAGGAGCAGGAGGTTCGCGAAGTGCTGTTGGCCTACTACTTCCTTTGGCGCTTCGCCGGGGCAGCCGGTTGGAGCGCAGAGACACTCGACGGCTGCGTTGAATTGGAGTTGGGGAAGTTCCAGGGGCGGCAGATCGACTTCGAGGTCGCCGACGCGCTGAGGAAGTTGAAGAACTTGAAACTCCTGGCTAGCGACGAGCCGACCTACCGGGTGATCCCGCTGGAACAGGCAATTGATCAACTCGACCCGTGCGCTCATGTACGCTCGAAGGTAGTCGATTCGCCGACTTCGTGAAGACGAATGATTTTTCCTCGTTTCCACGGTATGCGTGCAGAACGTGGGAACAGGCCGAAGGTATCACGACTGCGGTTTGCCCCGCTGAACGCCGAGCGAAAAAGTCTGAAGAACGCTTGCGGAACCCGCGAACGATCGTTACATTTCACTTCGGGAAAGCTGCACGCCAGCGAAGGCACAGGTTTTGGATCGTGAGTTCTTGCTGCGGAGCAAGGCGGATAGACTTCTCAACTTTTTTTCGCAATAACTACGTTCACACCACGCGGGTTCCACCTCGTTTCTCCAACCGCATTCGTCAAAACGCGGTTGGCGACCCTCGCTGGCGCTTCGGCCAACAAGATCATTCGTACGCAATCGCTTCCGGGATGGGCGTCTTCACGGCGCGGAGTGCGGGCATCAGCCCGGCGAGCGTGGCCACAGTGAGGGCACCCCCGGAGATCACGAGCACTTGCTTCCAAGGTAACAGCAACGCGAAATCGAAACCCGATTCCTCGAACAGCACCACCCGGAGCACGTACCATTCCAGCGGAATGCCCATGAGAATGCCGAGGACGGTTCCGAAGAGGCCCATGAGGATCGCCTCGGCGAGCACGGTGCCGATCACTTGGCCGGGCGTCGCACCGATGGCGAGGAGCAAGCCGAGTTCGCGTTTGCGTTGCAGCACGGAAATGAGCAGCGACGTGATGACGCCCAGGGATGCCACGATGCCGATGACGATCTGTTGCAGGTGAACGAGTTTGTAGATGCGTTCGATGAGGTCGCCCAGCATCTTTCGCAGGGCGATGCGATCCGCCGCGACGAAGCCGCGATCCGCGGCGAACTGCTTCACCCGTTCGCGGGCCGCCTCCGAACCCGGCTCGGTAAACACGTGGGCGATGTCGATCAAATTGTCTTCGAACAAACGGGCGTACACTTCTCGATCCATGAAGAGCGTGCCACGGCTCCAAGAGTAATCGTTCACCATATCCAGTACCTTCAACTCCACCGGCCCGCGCGGCCCGTTGAGCGTCACCGTATCCCCCACGGCGACCCCGTGGCGGCGGGCGAAGTTGTCGGACATCACCACGCCATCGGCGCGGCGGAGCTTGCGGAACTTGTCGAGGTTCGGCAGGCCGTTGGGCCCGCGTATCTGGCTGGCGTCGATGAACTCATCGAGGTCGATGGCGGTGATGAAGATCAGGGTTCCCTTGTATTCGGGGCGCACGTAACGCAACCCGGCGACGTTCTCGACGCCGGGAACCTTGTGCAGATCATTCAACACTTGCGGATCGAGCGGGCACATCGAACTCACGGCTTCGGTGACGTTCCCGGCGGCGATGAACTGATCGGCTTGAATGACTTCATCGAGCCAGCGGGTGACCGGTTCTTCGTTGCTGCGACCGACGCCCGCGGTTTGGATCATCACCGCGACACCCGCTGCGAGTGCCCCGATCACCAACCCCGTGCGGCCCGGCGAACGGATCAGGTTGTCTGCGGCGAGGCGGGCTTCGATGGGGAGCGTGGCCCGCAGCAGCGGTTGCAGGGCGCGCACGGCAACGGCGACGAAGATCGGCATCGCGAGGAGCAACCCGACGAGCACGCAGACCATGCCGCCGAAGGCGCCCACGCGGGCCGGGAGTTCATCCCGCGTGAGGATCATCGCGAAGCCCCCGGCCACGAGCGTGGCACAGATCGCCCGGTGGGCGTTCTGCCAACCGCCCCCCGCACCGGCGGGCGTGCGCCGAACGACGTCGGCGGGATCTTGGTACGCGGCTTGGATCGCCGGGACGAGCGCGGCCAGAATGGCGGTGGCGATGCCCGCAGCGAAAGCGAGGGCTACGGTCGCGGTCGTCGGCCAATACGGTTGGGCGTCGTTGTTCGTGAACATGCTCGACATTTCATCTTTGATCAGATCGAGGGCGAAGCGGGCCATGCCTATGCCGAGGGGGATTCCGAGTAAGCCGCCGAGGAAGCCGAGGACCATCGCGGCCACGGCGAAGATGCTGAGGATTTGCCAACGGGCCGCACCGATGGATCGGAGGACGCCGATATCGTGCCGGCGTTCGGTGACGGTGACGGAGAGCGCGTTGTACACGAGGAACAATCCAACCACCATCGCACCGACGGAACACAGCGTGAAGCCGATCTGAATTCCGCCCACGATCTCTTGGGTGCTTTTACCTTGATCTTCCGGAGTGCGAACCCCGGCCCGACCGTTTGCCAGTTCGGTAAGGCGGGCTTTCACCGCCGCTTTGTCCGCACTGGGTTCGAGGATCACATCGATGCGGTTGATGCGGGGAAAGCCGGGGCGAACAAACTGGGCGGCTTGATCGATCTCCATACCGACGAGGTTCGGCCCCAATCCAGCCAGTGGGGATTCTTTCTCGACTTTCACAACGACGATCGGTGCGCATTCGAGGTTGCGTCCGCCGAAACGCAGAAGGTAAGGAGCGTCATCCGATTTGCGGTTCGATACCCAATCGTTGTAGAGTTGCTCTGAAAGAACAATCTTTTGGCGATTCAACGCTTTGAACCACGCGATTGCCGAAAGTTCCGCCTTTTGGAATTTCGCTTGCAGAGCGTTGTTTCCGTTCAGAACTTCGAGCATCTTCTCCAACGAAAGCAGTTCGACCGGCTTGGTATCGGAAGGCAGTTGGTGCGAAGCGAGATCGATGCCGAGGAGCACCGCGTTTTTGTTCTTGAATTCGGGGAGAGTGACCCGTTCGATCACCACGGGTTGCACGCTTTGCACGCCGGGGACGTTCGCCGCTCGGATGTCGTCCGCGATGCTCTTTTCGACGCCGATTTCGCCGTTGCCCACGTAGTAATCGCCGAGGCCCATCGGCGTGGTTGTCTCGGTCGCGGCCACTTCGATGCAACGGTTCAGGATGCGCGTGGAAACGAGCGTGGCGACGCCCAAGGCGATGCTCAGGATGATGAGGGCGGATCGCGTCCAGCGTTGGCGGAGATAGCGGAGGCTGAGGAGTTGAAAGACGGCGTGCATTCGGCGTTCCTTGCCGACGGGGATGCAGGGCCGAACCTTGGCCGGTCGCTCGGGCGGCAAGATTGTTATACGCTTTGCGGAAAGGGCGGGTCAAGCGGAAGCCCTCCCGCCGAATGTGGTGAACCCGTACCGCAACTCATCATCTTCTTCCACAAGCAATTGTGGAGATCCTTCCAGAGTTCGATTCGCAACCCGTACAAGATCCGATTCATGTCGGCCTTAGTCATTGGCCCTTCGATGCTCAATGATGCTTCCGTATCGCCCATTCAGTCAATCCTTTTAACCGTTATCACGAGCCGGAAGCGTCAGCGGCGATATGAGCCAAAATCGTCGCTGACGCTTCCGGCTCGGAAAAACTACGCGATCCCCTTGATCGGTTCGGCCCCTTCGACGCCCACAAGCTTCTGATCCAACCCGCTGTAGAAGTAGCTGAGCTTGTTCGGGTCGAGGCCCATCTGGTTCAGCACAGTGGCGTGCAGATTCTTCACGTGGTACTTCGCGCCGTCCGGCGCGGAACCGAGTTCGTCCGTCACGCCGATACTCTGGCCGCCCTTGATGCCGCCGCCGGCGAGCCACATCGTGAACGCCTCGCTGTTGTGGTCGCGACCGGAACCGGTGGAGTACTCGGCGGTCGGCTGGCGGCCGAACTCGCCGCCCCAGACTACGATGGTGGAGTCGAGCAGCCCGCTGCGTTTCAAATCTTTCAGCAGCCCGGCGATCGGCAGGTCCGTATTCCCCGCGTGCTTGTTGTGGTTCTTCTCCAAGTCGGCGTGGGCGTCCCAGTTGTCGTCGTTGTGGGCGCCGCCGGAGTAGATCTGGATGAACCGCACGCCCCGTTCGACGAGCCGCCGGGCCAGCAGGCACTTGCGGCCGAAGTCGGCTGTGCGCTCCTTCGTCGGTCCCTCGATGCCGTAGAGTTCCAGCGTTTCTTTCGTCTCTCGCTTGAAGTCCACGGCTTCCGGGGCGTGCTGCTGCATTTGGAAAGCGAGTTCGTAGCTGTGGATGCGGGCCGCGAGTTCGGAGTTTTCCTGCCGCGTCTTCATGTGCTCCTCGTTCTTTTCCTTGAGGCGGTCGAGGAGCGTGCGCTGCTGTTCGCGGGTGACGCCGGGGGCGGGGGCGAGGTCGAAGATGGGCGTCTCGGAGGCCCGCACGATCACCCCTTGGTACGCGGCCGGCATGTAGCCGCTGCTCCAGTTCTTGGGGCCGGAGATCGGCCCGCCCTTCTGATCGTGCATGACGACGAACCCCGGCAGGTTCTCGTTTTCGCTACCCAACCCGTACGTCACCCACGATCCCATGCAGGGGGAGCCGGAGATGAGCCGGCCGCTGTTCATCATCAACATGGCCGAGCCGTGGATCGGGCTTTCGGCGTACATCGTGTGAACGAAGGCCATATCGTCGACTTGGCCACCGAGGTTGGGGAACAGGTCGGAGACGAGCTTGCCGCTCTTGCCGTAGGGTTTGAACTTCCAGCGCGGTTCGACGATGCGGCCGCCGTTCTTGCGGCCACCGCGGCCGAATGTTTTCACCGCAACGGTCTTGCCGTCCATGCCGACCATCTTCGGCTTGTGGTCGAAGGTGTCGATGTGGCTGGGGCCGCCGTACATGAAGAGGAAGATCACGGCCTTGGCCTTGGCCGGGTGCATCGGCTTCTTCGGGGCCATGGGGCTGCCGCCCGGCTTGGCCACGGT
>JBBQWA010000026.1:0-20691 GCA_038211045.1 Gemmatales bacterium | reverse complement strand
GGGGGACATCGTCCCCCCGCGAACAGCAGGGCGACGATGTCGCCCCGCTTTCGGGAAATCCGTTCTATTAGCTCTTGGTCTTCGCTTCTTCTTCGATCAGCTTCTCCACGAACTTCTGCAAGGCTTCGCCGCGGAGGCCCTTGGCTCGGATGACGCCCTTACCATCAAGCACGTACATGCTGGGGAAGAACTTTACTTGGTACGTCTTGAGGAAACTGTTTTCGCGGCCGGCCCACCAGTGGGTCCAAGGCATTTCTTCCTTTTCAAGGAATTTGGTAAGCGTTTCCTTCTTGTCGTCCGCGCTCACGCTGAGGAGCATGAACTTCTTGCCTTCAAAGTGCTTCACCATTTCCCGTTCGTGCGGGATCATCGCTTTGCACGGCCCGCACCAAGTGGCCCAAATGTCGAGTACGACCACTTTGCCACGGTAATCCTTCAAGCTGGCGCTCTTGCCTTCTTCCAATAGTTCGCACTCGGCATCGGGGGCGACTTTGCCGATGGTGAGGTGTTCGATGAAGTATTTGAGGTCTTTCCCGGCATCGGCGATGCTTTTGGCGGGGCCGCGGCCACCGATCATTTTTACGTCGCCGTATTCCTTCATGACGGTATCGAGCTTCAACGCGCCGGCGGCGATCTTGGCGATGGCTTCCTTCTCGGGCAGCGGTTTGCTGCTGCGGGGGCTATCGGCGTTTTCGATTTCCGTGCTCACCATCATGAACATGGCAATGCCCTTCACGTCCTTGCTCTTCGATTTCTCGGCGAGTTTCGCCAAGGCCTTTTCGCCGTTCGGGCTGGCCGCGATTTGCGGAATCGCTTTCACCAAACGGTCGTCGTCGATGAAGTTATCCAACAGGAATTCGGACGCGCTGTTGGTACCGGATTGCATCGCAATCATGGTCGCATCGAAAGCGTATTCATCCTTGGGCATTTCCTTGGCGGCCGCGAGGATCTTCGCGCCCACTGTGGAACGAATCGAAGCGAATTCCTTCTGTATCGAGGCTTTTTCTTCGGCGGTCTTGGCTTCTTGGAACTTCTTGCTGAGTTCCTTGTTCGCGGTGGCGACTTCCTTCTGCAACTCGGCCACTTTTTCCTTCAGCGTTTCCGCCTTCTTTTCGTCGTCCGCGACCGCGAAGCCGATGGCTCCGAGGGCGAACAGGCAAGACAACATCATTCGCATGGGCAGCACCTCGATGTGATGGCCGTGAGACACGACCGGGCCGGGGAGGTTAAACTCTACCGTAATGGTAAGGAATCTGCGACGGCACGGGGAGAGTTATTCTGGTTTGTTTCGATTTTGATGGAACTGCTCCGGCACGGTGAGGAAACCCCAATTCAAGGCGCGATCTTGGGTGTAGTTCTTGCCGAGGGTGAGTGCCGTGATCGCCTTGGCGAACTCGAAACCCAAATAGAAACTGTGCGACGGATCGAGCTTCGGATCGCGGCGGAGCATCTCGGCGAACAACTCGAAAGGATCGGTGCCGCGCAGGTACATCGAACCGTTGAGCACATGAAGTTCGCCGCGCTCGGCGAATAAGCGGTAGTTGCGATCGGTGATTCGCTCGGCCAATTCATCGAGGGTTCGTTGGCCATGTTCGTAAAGTTTGGGGTCGCGCAGAATCACGAGTTCCGGGGCCAATCGCTTCGGCAAGATTTTCTCGTTCACCGCGTGGAAGACGAGTCGGCGGGCCAAATCGAATTCTTTCACGGCGGATCGTGCCCACGGGGTCACCTCGGTGGTGAGCACGCTGCGAATGCCGAGTTCTTGGCAGAAGCCCGCGAGGAGCACGTTCACCCCGGCGGTATCGGAATCCGTGAGTTCCGTGAGGTTGCCGATGCCCATCATCATCTCGGCATCGGGGTAACGCTTGCGCACTTCCAAGTACCGCCCCAAGCTCGCGGCGAAACCGAAGGCAATCGGTTCG
Source organism: Gemmatales bacterium (assembly GCA_038211045.1). Classification (GTDB taxonomy): domain Bacteria; phylum Planctomycetota; class Planctomycetia; order Gemmatales; family Gemmataceae; genus JALHQU01. Next base: position 18,769 of record JBBQWA010000026.1, on the reverse strand, counting down.
ACGATCGGATCGAGGCGATGGCGAATTCCGCGTTCAAGCAGGAATGCGACCGTGCGATCCAAGCTTTCCATGTCGCTCGGCGTATCGGGAATCGCCACGACTTCGATGTTCGGGAATCGTTCGTGCCAACGCTCGGTCAATTTTACATTGGAACTATTCACACTGAGCACGAGGTCGGCCCCGGCTCCGAGTGCGGCTTCCACTTCAACTGGCTCAAAACTATCGATGGAAACGCGGAACCCGTGGGAAACTAGCATTCGCACAGCGTCCGCCACTCCGGGCCAAGGGCCGCCGGGGTCGCAGCCGAGATCGATACGATCCGCCCCGCTCTGCCGGTAGTGCTCGGCTTCCGCGAGTATCTGTGCGAGTGCTTTCCGCGGGGCATGGTTGATCTCGGCCAGGATTTCGATGTCGAACGCCCCGGAGATTCCGCGTTTCGATTTGCCTCCGAAATACTCCGGCAGGTCGCGCAATTCCTTCGGCCCGCGCTCGACCTTCGCTCCGGTGTTCTTCTGAATGGTTTCCAATTCTCCGCTGCACAACCCCGGAAGGATGATCCTCTCCGTACCTTCTGGCACTTCTAAACGACTCGCGATCCATTTTGTTGTGAGTAGCGCGGCCACCGTAATCGGCATCACGGCCACGTTCGATTCAATGGGCGTGTCCAACTCGGCGAGTGTGCGGCGCAATGCCGACTCCGCCAGCTTGCCCGTCACAAAGAGGATGCGTTCACCCGACATGGTTTGAACCAGTTAAGCCGCACGATCTCGTGAAAACGCACGATGAGAATAAAACCAAAATTATCGATTTAATCCGAATCGTGTTTGGTCTTGAAAATCGTGCGGCAATGAATCCTCGGAATTTCACACAACTTGCGGTTCGACCAACTTCGGCTGCATGAACTGCGGATGCGTGAACACCCTTTTACGATCCGCCTTCGACCAACGCGAACCCGGAATCGCCAACGGTTGCGGGCTGAGCGGCACCTCGTCGAGCACGCAGGTGAGGAACGTCGCCTTCGCCAACAATTCGATTTGGACGAAATCGCCATCGGATTGAATCGGAAAGCGTTTCAAAAATGCGGTGCGGAAGAGTTTGAACTTCGCGTTCGGATCTTCCAACGGTACACCGTACACGATCCACACCCACCACGCGAAAGCGTGTTCGCGGAAACCGTACCAACCGGGAAGCCTTTGCAGCGGCAAACCGAGGGCAAGCTTGCAAAAGGCCCGGTAGAGCATACCCAGCGTTCGCGGGAACGTTGGAACGGGCATTCCTGTTCGGCAACCGCAGACCGCGTCCGGCTTCCGCATGCTGAATTCGCCCGTAGCGGCATCGGGGATTTCGCTTTCCGTATCGATGCGTGCCAGGAGTTGGTTCAAATCGGCGGGCGTGTAAGGGTAATCCGCTCCAGTTGCGAGTACGAGTGGCGAACTCGATTCCGCAAGGGCCGTTCGCAATGCGGCGCCGTAACCCATCGGCGCGTCGTGTTTCAACACTTTCACGCCGGTGCGATGAATCGCTTCGAGCTTGGCCACCGTGCCATCGGTGCTGCCATCGTCTACAACGATGAGTTCCCACGCCCTGCCGAGGTTCGCGAGCAAGTTGCACCACTTGGCAACGACGGCTTCAATGGTGCCCGCGAGATTCCTCACGTGCAGCACTACAGCGACAGCTTCGAGTTCATTCATGCGGAAATTGTAGTAGGGTGTCGGTATTTACGTGATCCGGAATTTTGCGTTTCTAAACGCTGTGGCATCGAACCGTACTGCCGCGACGAGAACAAATTATACATCAACCGAGTATCTTGCAAGGCGAAGGAGAGCATGCGAAAGAGTGGTTGAAAATCGCATAATTCGATCTGCGATACCAAATATTGACGAGAATCTTAAGTTAAACTATGTTCGTCCAATCTCTTCCACTGGATTCAAACTGTGAAGTTGACTGAGGTAACCGCGACCAACACCGCGCCGATTCCGCCCGTAGAAGAGTTGCCGCTCACGATCATCGATGGGCACAAGAGTTGGCGTTGGGCCGACGTTCAAGAACTATGGCGTTTCCGCGAACTCTTCTATTACCTCACGCTCCGCGATATCAAGCTGCGCTACAAGCAAACCATCCTCGGCCTCGGTTGGTCGATCTTTCAACCGTTGGCCACGATGATCGTCTTCGTGGTCTTCCTCGGGCACGTCGGAAAAGTCGCGGAGGGGGTGCCGAACTACACACTGTTCGTGATCTCCGGCATTCTCCCTTGGACGTTCTTCGCCAACGCTTGCATGAACGGCGGCAACAGCTTGGTGAACAACGAACGCCTCGTCACGAAGATCTATTTTCCGAGGCTGGCGTTGCCAGCCGCGAACGTGTTCGCCGCGATGTTCGATTTCTTTATCTGCATGGTGCTCTTCGGTACGGCCGGCTTGATCTGGGGCATCGTACCGACGTGGCATTTGCTCATGCTCCCGGTCGTGGTCGGCTTCTTGGTGATTTTCGCCACCGGATTCGCCACGCTCATGGCGGCGCTCATCGTGGCCCAGCGCGATTTCCGCTACATACTTGGCTTCGGTGTCCAACTCTGGATGTTCGCGACGACGTGCATTTACATCCCGACTGGCCCGGAGACTTCGCGATGGCTGGCGTTGAACCCGATTTACGGGTTGATCCTGAATTTCCGAGCGTCGGTATTGGGCGATCCGTTCGATTGGCCGGCGCTCGCCCTCTCGGCATCGGTGGCGACGTTCACCCTCGCACTCGGTATGATTTACTTTCGGCGCGTCGACCGCACCATGGCCGACACGATTTGACGTTTCCACTATGGAAGGTGACGTATGCTCGGCACGCAGATGGGGGTTGCTCCGTTCCTCCAACGCATCGCTCATGAATTGGGAAGGATCGATCCCGCCGAGGTTCAAACGCTCGCCGAGATGATATACGCCGCGTACCTCGATGGCCGGTTCATCTTCGTCATCGGCAATGGCGGCAGCGGTTCCAACGCCTCGCACTTCTGCGAAGACATCGGCAAAGGCACGTTGAAACTGCCGGACGATCTCACCCACGACCGTAAGAAACGGGTGCGGATCATCAGCCTCACCGATAACACTCCCTATATTCTGGCGTGGGCCAACGACGAAGGCTTTGATCGCGTGTTCATCGAACAGTTGAAGAATCTCGCTTCCCCCGGAGACATGCTGATCGCCATCAGCGGTTCGGGCAACAGCAAGAACATCTTGAACGCAGTGGAATGGGCCAACCGCAACGAGTTGAAAACCTACGGTTGCACGGGCTTTACCGGTGGCAAGTTGCGAACGATAGCCCACAAAGGCTTGCACGTTCCTTTGGACGATATGGGCATCGTCGAAACGATCCACCTCGCGGCTTTCCATTGGGTGGTGGACGATCTGCACCGCCGAATTTCGATGTGAGTCTTACTCCCCTCTCCCCAAGGGGAAGAGGGAGTCAGAAATTGGAACTATCCATGCTTCCCGCCATCCGCGTGCAAAACGTCTCGAAGTGCTTCCAACTCGGCGGTGCCCCGGCCAACTCGAACCTCAGCGAGAACTTCAAGAATCTCGCGCGCAGCACCTTCCACAAGGTCGGCGGCTTGCTGAACCCCGGCGCGGCCGCGACCACCAACCAATACATGGCCATCCGCGACGTTTCCTTCGAGGTCTTCCCCGGCGAGGTCGTGGGGTTAATCGGTCGCAACGGGGCCGGGAAAAGTACCCTCCTTAAGGTCATCAGCCGAGTGACGGTGCCCACGAGCGGCCGCATCGAAATCCGCGGGCGCCTCGGCAGCATGTTGGAAGTGAACACCGGCTTCCACCCGGAACTCACCGGCCGCGAGAACGTGTTCCTCGCCGGGAGTATCTTGGGCATGCGGCGGCGGGAAATCATGGCGAAGTTCGATAAGATCGTCGAATTCTCCGAGATCGGCCAGCACCTCGATACCCCGGTGAAACGCTATTCCTCGGGCCAATACGTGCGGCTCGCCTTCGCCGTGACCGCCCACCTCGAACCCGAGATTCTGATCATCGATGAAGTGTTGGCCGTGGGGGATGCCACGTTCCAACGCAAGTGCATCCACCGCATGGCGGAACTCGCCCGGCAAGGCCGGACGATTCTATTCGTCACCCACAATATGCAGTTGATTCCGCAACTCTGCTCGCGGGCCGTGATGCTGGCGAACAGCCAAGTGGCCGCCATCGGCCCGGCCGGCGAAGTGACGCAGTTGTACCTCGATCGCCTGCTCACCGAAAGCCGGGCCGGCGATTTGCGGGATCGCCCGCGCAGCGGCGACGGCCGGGCGAAGTTCGTTCGTGCCGGGGTGTACAATGGGGAAGGGCGGGCGATCAGCGTGTTCGTGACCGAAACCGATATGGTCGTGCGGATGGATGTGGAAGCGGTGGAACGCTTCGCGGATGTGACGATGTCGGTAATTCTGCAAAGCCTGCACGGAACGAAAGTGATTAGCAGTTGGACGCGGGAAGCCGGGTTCGATGTGGCCTTGCAATCGGGCCTGCAATCGTTCGAGTGCCGTTTGAAAGACGTTCGTTTGCGGCCCGGCCAAACGGTGATCTTGAACCTTTGGATGGCCACCGGCAACGGTACGCTCCTCGATTCCGTGGAGAACGCCATCGTGATGGACGTTCTCGGCGACGAAAAGCACGCCCACCTTTCCACCAGCACCGATCACGGGATCGTGTATTGCGAGCACCAGTGGAAACGGATCGAAACACTGGACTAGATAGAGCGGGTTTAAATAGTCCGTAGCGGAAGTCGCCAGACTCCCGGAACCCGCTCAGCCGGAAGTCTGGCGACTTCCGCTACAAGAATTTGAACTCCGCTCGAATCAAGATTTGGTGGGCTTCCGCGCGGCCTTCAGCATTTCCGCCGCTTCCTTCGTGGTAGTTTCGGTGCGGGCCGAACCGCGGAGCATCATCGCGAGTTCTTCGATTCGATCCGCGTCCGATAGCAAGGGTACGATTGCCGTGGAAGTACGCTTGCCGGTGGTACTCTTACGGATCGACCATTGTTTGACCGCGAAACTCGCCACCTGCGCCAAGTGCGTGACGCACAGAACTTGGTGCGAACGACTCAGCGCCGCGAGTTTGCGGCCGAGCATATCGCCCAGGCGTCCGCCCACGTTGGCATCGATTTCATCGAAGACCACGAGCGTTCGCACCGGATCGTACGCGGCGAGCACGGTTTTCAACGCTAGTAAGGTTCGGGAGAGTTCGCCACCGCTGGCCACTTTTCGCAAGGGGCGGGGCGGTTCGCCGGGGTTGGCCGTGAGGATCAATTCGAGGTGATCGGCCCCATCGGCGGGGAGTTCGCCCGAGCCGGGATCGGCACCGAGGGGCACTTTTTCTAGGGAAGCTTCCAACTTCGCTTGGGGCATGCCGAGATCGGCGAGCTGTTTCTCCGCCTCCGCCGCGAGCTTCTTGCCGACCTTCGACCGGGCTTTGCCCAGATCCTCGGCCACCCGTTTGACATCGGCGAACGCCTTCACCAACTCGCCGTCGATCCCGGTCAGATCGTCTTCTTGCCCTTGGAGCACCCGTTCGCGCTCGGCGAGGCCATCCCGGTAGCGGATCAATTCTTCGCAGTTCTTTCCGTACTTCACTTCGAGTTTCTTCAGCGTTTGCAACCGGCGTTCGATGGCGTTCAATCGCTCCGGATCGGGTTCGTAAGCCTCCGCACTCCGCCGGCACTCCGAAGCGATGCTTTGAATTACGGGCTTCAGCGCTTCCAACTGTTTCGCCACTGCGGCGATCTCGGGATCGATCTTCGCCCAAGTGTGCGCCTCTTTGACGAGGCGGTTCAGCACTTCGGCCATGCATCCTTCTTCGTCGTATAACCCGGCGGCCACGCGCCCGTGGAATTCCGCGAGTTCCAGCGAATTCTGCAATCGATCGCGTTCGGCATGCGATGCCGCCGATTCGCCGGGGAGGAGTTTGGCGCCTTCCAGTTCCTCACGCTCGAAGCGGAGGAGCGCGAGTTCGCGTTGCCGAGATTGCCGAGCGGAAAGCAGATCGTCGCGTCGGCTGCGGAGTTCGCGCACGGTTTTCGCCGCAGTGCGGTATGCGGTGCGTTTGGCTTCGAGTTTGCCGAAGGCGTCGAGCACTTCGAGTTGGTACGAAGGCATCAGCAGCGAATAGCTCTCGCGCTGCCCGTGGATATCGACGAGCATTTCCCCGAGTTTCTTGAGCGTGGCCACGGCGACCGGCGATTCGTTGACGAGTGCCGCACTGCGGCCGGAACGGGAGAGACGCCGGGTGAGGATCAGTTCCCCCTCGGCGAGATCCATCTGCAGCAGTTCCGATACCGCCGCGAGTTGTTCCGGGTGATCGAGTTCGAATGCGCCGGTAACGCGGAGTTCATCTTGGCCGCTGCGGATGAGATCGGCGGAGCCGCGTTCGCCGAGGAGGAGGCCGATGGCGCCGAGGAGCAACGATTTGCCCGCCCCGGTTTCCCCGGTCCACGCGCTGAAGCCGGCGCCGAGTTCGACGCGGACATCTTCGATGATCGCTAAATTGTGAACCGATATTTCTCGCAGCATTCGGAGATGTTACGCGAGCGGAGCGAAGCGGTGTAGGTCATTTCACTTTCGGGTTCGGAAGGGTTCGGCTTTTCGAGGGATCGGGGGGATCGTCGAAGAATTTGCGGTTTACGGGCACCGGCTCGGGTTGGGCGGTGGATTGAGTTTTCGAGCAACCGTTGAGCGAAGCACAGAGGAGTAACAGGAAGTATCTCATCACGGGGTTTCCACCGATTCTCCGCCGGAGCGGGTGAAGAGTTGGTTCAAGATGGCATCGGCCCGGTATGCGGTGAAGCGGACGGCACCATCGGCCATGAGGAAGTTGGTGCCGCCGGAATGTTGGCTCCAGAAATGGGCTTGGTCGCAAAAGCTAGTGATGTTGCCGGGGCGAAGGCCCACGGAATTCGCCGTGGGATTGCAATTGAGCTTCGCAGCGTAGCCCTCTTCGCGGGCTCCGAGCACGACATCGCCGACGCCGAGTTGTCGGCCGTTGGTATCTTGGTACCCGGCCCCGGCGAACCACCAGCCGTACCACAGATCGGAACTCGGCGGGCGTTCGCCGACCATAGCGGTGTTGGAGGTGCCGTCGGTCACTTCGGCGATTTTCACTCTGCTGCTGTGGTAAAGCATCCCGTTGCGATTGGCGGAGCCGATGGAATCGCCGCGGGTTCCCGCCACGCCCAGAAAAGTGGTGAATGCTATGGTGTAGCCTTCAATGTCTCGTGCGACGAGGATGCGCGGATCGGCCGGGCATTGCCAAATCGGCATCGCGTGGCCGAGGGCCGGGTTCTGGATGTGCGTCGATACGCCCCAAGGATTCCACGGCTGAAAATTGTTGGGCGTGGGCGTTTGAGCGAACTTCATCGCGTCGTTATTCATGTTCGATTGCTCGATGTACGGCAGAAGGAATGCCATCCAACTCCAGTACCACGTCGGCTCGCCGGCGGCGGCCTCGCTCACGCCGGGCGGGAATTGGCCCTGCTCGCCGTGGTAGTTGTGGAGGGCGATACCCATGTTGCGGAGATCGTTTTGGCAGCGGAGGCGGTTGGAGGCATCGCGGGTTTTCTGCACCGCGGGGAGAAGCAAGGCAATGCAGATGCCGATGATGGCGATCACCACGAGGAGTTCGATCAACGTGAATGCGGTGCGGATCCGTCGCATGGGTCTTTCCGGTGGGGCGTTGCTGCAGTTGTAGCGTACCAAACTCTACCTCCGGAATGGGGGTGCAACCACGGAATTCAACCCGCCGGCTCGTTCTGTTCGATCAGGGCCCGAAGCGCTTTGTAGTCCGTCTTGCCGGTTCCGAGGATCGGGATTTTTCCGAGCGAACGCACTTCGTCGATCCGCATCACGCCGCGCATCCCATTTTCTACGAGAATTGCGTTCGCGTCGGACGTGGTTAGCGTTTGGGTGGCGAAAAGCACGATCCTTCGACCGTCCACGGTTTCGATCCCTTCGATCGCCACCTGTGGCCCATCTTCGCGGGGGGGGAACTTCTTGGCGAACGGCTCTTCGAGTGCGGGGAGCGAGATCATTTCCCCCCCGGCTTTGAGGAACCGTTTCAACCGGCCTTGGAAGACGATGTAACCGTCTTCGTCGAGGCTGCCGAGATCGCCCGTGATGTACCAACGTTTGCCGGAGAATTCTTTGAACGGTTGCTCGCCATCGAACCCCAAGTATCCGGGGAATACGGAAGGGCCGCTGACATGGAGCATGCCCATTTTCCCTTGCGGTAACACCGCATCGGTCTCCAAGTCGAGCACCACCACTTCCATCCCCGGCAGCGGCGGCCCGAGCGTGCCCATCTTCGGCTTGGCCGTGGGCGAGACCGCCACGATCGGCGAACATTCTGTGATGCCGTAGCCCTCGAGGAACACCGCGTTCGGCACGAGCGTTTTCGCTTTCTCGATCACGGCCGCCGGGCACTTCTCCGCACCGAGCATGATGAGCCGAAGCGAATCGAGTTCCCCCGGTTTGGCACGATCCAAGATGTATCCGAGGAACGTCGGCGTGCCGGCCAACAGCGTCGGCTTGTACGTGGCGATCTTGCGAACCAACCCCCCGGCATCGGTCGGATCGGGGTGGTGAACGACTTTCACACCGCCGAAGATCGGGAACAATGTAGTGACGGTGTGCCCGAAGCTGTGGAACAACGGCAAGAAGCCTATCAGACTATCGCGGCGGTGGATCTCCAACGCGGGAGATGCGCAACGCATATTCGCCAGCACATTGGCGTGGGTGAGCGGAACCGCCTTCGGAGCCTTCTCCGAACCGCTGGTGAAGAGAATCACGGCGGGCGCATTCGCATCCCGAATGGCCTTGGCGAGTGCGGCCTTCTTCGCGGCGCCCGGCAACCAACGGAACTGCAACAACTTGCCGAGGAGTTCCAACTTCCCGACACCTTTTTTGATGTCTTCGAGGAACACAAACTCCACCCCCGGCACTTCGATCTGCGTTCGATCGATGAAGGTTTTCGAAGTGACGACGCGCTTCAACCCCGTGAGCTTCACCGCGTGTTCGAGGTTGCCGGGGCCGGTCGTCCAGTTCAAGATCACCGGCAACTTCCCGGCGATGTGCATCCCCAAGAGCGCGATATCGCCCGCTACCGAGGCCGGCATGAGCAAGCCGAGGTTCGGTTCCTCGAAGCGCGCGAATCGCTGGCCCATCACCCGGGCACCGATAAACATACGTTCGTAAGTGAGAACCCCGGCGATGTCGTCGGCCGCGGCGATCTCCGTGCCGTTTTTGAAACAGCGGTTCACGAAGGCTTCTGCGACCGTGTCGCCCAAGGGCAACATCGGATCATCGTCTCGGGAAGCTCGAAACCATTCCGGCGGGGCGGGTTTGGCGGAACCGCCTTCGAGTTTGCCCTCCGCCAAAGCCCAGAGTTGACCGATACTCTTCGGCACCGTTTCGCTCGAGAAACCGAAGCGTTGCTCCACGGCCAGGGCGATTTCCATTCCGTCGAGGCTATCGATTCCCATCGAATCGTACGTCGATTCCGGTCGATTCTCTTCTTCCGTGAGCGGGCGTTTGATCTTGTCCGCCACGATCTCGGCGATCGCTTTCTTCGTGGCTGGTTTCGCATCGTCGATTCCGGCCAAGCTGGTGGCCTTCGGCTCGGGGAACGCGAAGGAACGCCGCCCGAACAGAAAATGGTAAGAAACCCAAGTGGGCGTTTCCCCCTCCGGGGCATCGGCGTTGTACCATTCTTGCAACCAAGGGTTGATCGATTCGCGGGTCGGTTCCGGGCGATCCTTCGCGGCGAACGCTTCGAGCGTGAAGGTGAGCCGCCGGCGGGGTAAAAAGAACAACAGATTGATGATTGCGATACCGATACTGCGGAAGATCAGCGGGATCAACGCGGGGAGGGCGTTGGTTGGGGCGGCACCGGTCATGCTGCCCCACAAGCCGCGGGTCCGTACGAGAACCACCGTGGCTTCGGGCACCGCCGCGAGAATATCGGAGGCGGAACGGGCGCCCCCCAAGTGCTCCTTGCCATCCCGGCTTAAGCGGCCGCTGGGCCAGAGTATCACATTCTCCCCGGTTTTCAACGATTGTGCGACGGTCTCCACGGCCAGCGTCGCGCGTTCGCGGGCATCGGCCGAAGCTTTATCCAGATCCGGCACACCGATGGCACGCATCAGCCACCCGAGCGGGCCGAGGAGCGGATTTTGGAAATTGGTTTCGAGCAAGAGCGGCCGCATTCGGAACGTCGGCCACAAGCGCAACATCACGTTGGGCGGATCGGCATAGGCAGGGTGGTTCGGCAGAATCAGGTACGGGCCGGGGTACTCTTTCACCTTCTCCAAACCCACCACGCGGGTCCGGTACCGGAAGGAGAATATCACCCGGCCCAAAAACCAGAAGAACCAACGCAACGGTTGCAACAACATAGCGCGGCCCGTTCCACGAATGGGAGTTTCCGACAACCGTGTTATATGGCCCGCCAACGCCTCGCGGAGTTTCTCGCCCACATTCGATTCACCATCGAATACACTGACGAAACCTCAATGGGCACCTTAATGAATCTTCGCACCGCATTCGTTCTCGCTTCGATCGCATTCGCCACCGATCTGATAGCCGCGGCGGAGCGACCGCCCACGATTCACGTGTTGCTCTGGTTCGATACCGAAGATTACATTCTCCCCGCCAGCGACGATGCCGCGTTGAAGATCGCCGATTGGCTGAGAAACGAGGGAATTCCGGCGACGTTCAAAATCGTGGGCGAAAAAGCCCGCACCTTGGAGAAACGCGGGCGGAAGGACGTGATCGAAGCATTGAAGAAACATGAAATCGGCTACCATTCCAACTTCCACAGCGTGCATCCGACACCCGCCATGTATCTGTCCGCGCTCGGTTGGGACGAAGGCGTGGCCGAGTTTGATCGACGGGAGAAATCTGGGTTCGACGACGTAAAGCGCATCTTCGGGCAAACGCCGAGTTGCTACGGCCAACCGGGGAGTTCGTGGGGGCCGCAATCTTACGGGGCTTTGCGGAAGTGGGGCGTGCCGCTCTACCTCGATTACGGCAAGCATATCGGAATGGATGGGAAGCCGATGTGGTACGGCGGCGCGTTGAACATCTACAATCATGCGAACACCTTGAGAACGAACCTCGAAGGCGAAAAGGAATTGGCCAAGGCCCGGGATCGTTTCGTGGAAGTTCACAAACAATTGCTCGCCGAAGGGGGCGGCCTCGTGAGCATTTACTACCACCCGTGCGAGTTCGTTCACAAACAGTTTTGGGACGGTGCGAACTTTGATAAAGGGGCGAACCCGCCGAGGGAAAAGTGGAAGCTACCCGAAGCCAAATCGGCGGAGGAAAGCAAGATCGCCTACGATACCTTCTTCGCATACATCCGGTTTATCAAGCGATTCGCCGAGGTGAAGTTCATCACGGGGAAGGGTGCCGGGGAACTGTACAAAGATAAAGCGATCGGCCGCGAATTCGGAAACACGGAAATCAAAGCGATTGCCGGTTTAGCAGCGAAGGGTTTGAATTATCACATGGGCACCGACTTCGCCTTGGCCCCGAGTGAAATTTTGAAATTGCTGTGCGATTACGAGGCACCGTCGGCCAATCCAGGGCCAAAACAATCGACGTATTCCATTGTTGCAACACCCTTCGGGCCAAGCGCCGAACCGCGTGCGATGGCGGCGTTTGTTGAAACGGATCGCGGTCAATTGAGTCGGACGGCGTTGGATGTTTCCCAGTACATGGAAAAACATGGTCGCGTGCCCAGCACAATCTGGCTCGGCAGCGCTCCGGTTACACCCGAATCCTTCCTTGCCGCACTAGTGGAAGTGGTTCGTTTCCGCGAATTCAAAGAACCCGACTTGCCGGAGAAAATCGCTTTGAAGCCGGCCAAGTTACTGACGGAAAAATACGTTGCCGAAGAGAACCCAAAGCTCTGGGGTTGGACCATCTTTCCGCCCGTCTTTTCCGCTCCGGAAATGATGAAGCTGGCCAAGCGGCAAGCATGGACGATCAAACCGGCGATCATGCACGGGATAGTTAAGGAGTGAATAGGTTGATGAGCGACTTGACGCCAGCCCTGCGACTTTGTTTTTACTCGGCGGACCAACGCCGCTCCGCTCCCTCGAATGCATCACCTCGGTGCGAATGTCAAAGCTCCCATGTTCATGCAATATCGCAGGCCGGTCGGGCGGGGGCCATCGGTAAAAACGTGGCCCAAGTGGGCGTCGCATCGACTGCACACCACTTCGGTGCGATCATCGAATCGGGAATTCTCACCGAACAAAGAGATTGCGTTCTCGTTTAACGGTTGGAAGAAGCTCGGCCAGCCGGTGCCGGAATCGAACTTCGCCGAGGAATCGAAAAGCGGTTGTTGGCAGCAAACGCAATGGTATTCCCCGTCGGCTTTGGAGTTGTGCCCCGCCGCGGAGAAGGGCAGTTCCGTACCGCGTTCTCGGGTGATGCGGTACGCTTCCGGGGAAAGCACAGCTTTCCACTCGGCATCGCTCTTGAGCAACCTCCCCGCCGCCGGGGTGCCGATCCGCACCGGGATGCGTTCCCGAGCGTTTCCGTTTTGCGAGAGCAACGGATAAAGGATCGCTGCGGCAATCGCAATTGCGGCAGTGGCCAAAGCGATCCGTTGGAAGGTGTTCATCGACGCAACCATGATGTGAGTTACATTTTCATACCCACCTCGGGGATTGACCTTTCCCCGTGCCCCCGAAAAACAGTAATTTAAGCCCAGATTCCCCCGGCACGAGGTTCGACCGTTCATGGAAGACTTTTTCACGCAGATTTGGGCCATCCTCAAAGGCATCGTCACGAACCTGCGAAACCCCAACGAATGGGAAGCTATTCTCCAACCGGTGTACTGGCCGGCGGTGGCCACCCTGGCCCTCATCATCTTCGCCGAAACCGGCTTGCTGGTCGGCTTCTTCCTCCCCGGCGATTCGCTCCTCGTGACTGTAGGCATCGTCGCGCGCATCAGCAATTGGGATATCGTCACGCTCATGTTGATCCTTTGTGCCGCGGCAGTGATCGGCGACACCGTGGGGTATTGGATCGGCGCGAAGGCCGGGCCGGGGATGTTCAACCGACCGAACTCCCGCTTCTTCAAACGCGATCACCTGTTGAAAGCCAAGGCCTTCTTCGACCGCCACGGCGGGAAAACGATCATCATCGCCCGCTTCATGCCCTTCGCACGAACGTTCGTGCCGGTCGTGGCCGGGGCGGCAAAAATGGAGTACCGCACATTCATCGCCTACAACGTGATCGGCGGCGTCTCGTGGATCGTGAGTATGCTGATGTTCGGATACACGGCCGAACTTTGGTTGAACCCGCTGTTGAGATCGATCTTCGGCCCGCAGTTCGATCTCAAAAAGAACATCGATTACCTCGCCGGGGTCATCATCGTACTTTCCCTGCTGCCGATGGTGATCCAAGGTTTGATCGAATGGCGGTCGAAGAAACGGGCCGCAGCCGCGATCGCAGCCGAAACCACGACTTCCTGAGCGATGCCCACCCCGACCATTTCCGTTGTGATGGCCGTGTACCGGCCGCACCCCCGGCATTTCCCAGAAGCCGTGGCGAGTGTGCTCGCACAAACGTTCCGCGATTTTGAATTCGTGATTGTCGAAGATCCGTCGGAAACTTCCGCGGCAGAATTGCTCGCACCGTTCCAAGACGAACGCATCCGATTGATTGCCAATACCGAACGCACCGGATTGATCGCCCAGCGGAATCGCACCCTTGCCGAAGCGGAGGCCGAGTGGGTCGCATTCCTTGATGCGGACGATTGCATGGAACCGACGCGCTTGGCGAAACAATGGGAGTATCTGCAATCGCACCCGGAAGTGGATGTTTTGGGAAGCCAGCTTTCGATCATCGATGGCGACGGCCGAAGTGTGGGTGCGAGGAGTTATCCGAAATCGGGTGCGGACATTCTGCGTTCCTTCCGAAGGTTCAATGCCATCGCCCAACCGGCCGCGTTGACCCGTAAAGCGGCGATGCTCGCATCAAACGGGTATTCGTTCGATTTTCCCGCCGAGGATTACGATCTTTGGAGCCGTATGGCATTGGCCGGGGCCAAGTTCGCCAACCATCCGGAATCGCTGACCCGCTACCGCATCGGCGGAGCTTCCAAGGGCGAACGCTTGCGGAACACAATCCGCCTGACCCGCGAAGTTAAACGCCGCTACTGGCGTGGCAGCATGAACACCGGGGATCGCCTGCGGTATTGGGGCGAGGCCTGCCTACTCGGGCTTCCGGCGGGCTGTGTGGAGTGGCTGTTCCGTCGAATGACCTATGAAAGCCAGCAATGATCCATCTCATCATCCTCGGCCAAGCGCTCCCGGCACCGGGAAACCTCGATGGGGCGAGCCGCATTTGCTTGGAAGTGATGAGCCGATGGGCACGCAGCGGCAAGGTTCGCGTCACGATCATTACGTCGCCGCGACGTGCGGAAACCTGCCGGGCGGTCGGCTTCCCCGATTCGACGGAATACGTGCTCTGGCACGATTCCCCCGGCGTGTGGACTCTACCGGGGCACCAGATCGCGGCGATGAAATCGCGGAAGCAGGCTTGGCGTTGGCCGATCCCGAAACAAGATGGGCCAACGATCCTGTACACGGCTTCGGACTTCTATCCCGACCTGTGGGCCGCGGAAGTCATCCATAAGCGTATGCCGTGGGCCAGGTGGATCGCCAGCCGATTTCTCTTCGTGCCGAACCCGTTCAAAGGTTGGAAGAACGCTTACGATTCCAAGCTTCGCCTGCCCGATCTGCCGTTGTTGTTAGGTGCGGCCTATCAGAAGGTTTCCTTCCATGCGGTTTTGAAAGCCGATGCGTGGCTGATTACGAATGAAGTGGACAAGGCGTACTTCCCCGAGCGCATCGATACAGCGAACCGGGTGAAAGCGGCGTACGGCGGCGTGCATTTCCGGGAGATCCACGAATCGCCCACCCAATCGCCGAAGTATGCGGGCGTATTCTGCGGGCGGATCAGCCCGCAAAAGGGGGTGCTCGATCTCGTCGAGATTTGGCGGAAGGTCTGCGACCAACAACCGGAGGCGAAACTCGCACTTATCGGCAACGGGCACAAGCCATTCGAGGACGAATTGCACGCGAAGATTCAACAATTGCAACTCGGCCGGAATATCGATTGGCTCGGCTTCATGGACGGCCCGAAGAAGCACGCAATCTACAAACAAAGCCGGGTGTTCTTGCACACGAGCGTGTACGACAACTACGGCATGGCGGCGTGCGAAGCGATGGCGGCCGGGGTGCCTGCGATCATGTACGACCTGCCGCCGTTACGGGTGGCTTACCCCAGCGGAGTAGCGAAGGCGAAGTTGAACGATCCGGGGGAATTCGCCGAGATCGTGTTGAGATTGAACCACGAGGATGTCGAGTACGCAAAGCTTTCCGCCGAGGCCATCGTGTGGGCCGAGAAGCAAGATTGGGACAACAAAGCCGAGGAACTGTGGGACTTTTTTATTAGTATTTCCGAGCCGGAAGCGTAAGCGACGATTCGATGGATGGTAATCGTCGCTTACGCTTCCGGCTCAGACAATTCCCTTACTGTCGCTTCTGTTCGAACAAGTCCGTGGTGCGGCACCAGTAATCTTGGCCCAATCGTGCGACCGTTTGAATCTTGTGCGGGTCGACGCGGCCCGCTTCGTCGAGAATCGAATCGGCGATGTGCATCGCCACGATTTCGCCGATGACCAAGTTCGCGGAGATCGGGCCGTTACCGACGGGCACGATTTGCAGCACTTTGCACTCGAACGCAGTCGGCGCCTCCGCGATCCGCGGCGGTTTTACCTTCAAACTCGGTACGGTGTGCAGCCCGGCGAGTTTCACTTCGGAAATGTCCGGCGGCACTTCCATCGACGTGAGGTTCACCTTCTCGGCCAGCGACGCCACCGAGGAATGCACGACGAACTCGCCGAGGGCTTCGAGGTTGCGCAGCGTATCTTTCTTCGTTCCCTTTCGGGTGATCGTCGGCGAGAAGACAACCACCGGCGGGTTGGCCCCGAATGCGTTGAAGAAGCTGAACGGCGCGAGATTGACGATACCGCTCTGCGAGATCGTCGTCACCCACGCGATGGGCCTCGGCGTGACGATGCCCACTAGGGCCGTATACACTTCAACGATATTCTGAGAGTTCGGTTCGAGGAACACGGTTTAATCCTGCCAAGAGAACGGATACGTCGGATCGTCGTAAGCCAGCGATTGCTTCGTCACATGCAACGGCCGGAAGGTATCGACCATCACGGCGAGTTCGTCGGTACGATCCATCTTCCAACTGGCGCCGAGGGTGCCGGGGTGCGGGCCGTGTGGAATACCGTGGGGGTGCAGGGTAAACGACGATTCTTCGACGCCCCGCCGACTGCCGAACTTACCGCGGACGTAATAGAGAACCTCGTCCGATTCCACGTTGCTGTGGGCGTAGGGCACTTTCACCGCGTCGGGGTGGTGATCGAGGAACCTCGGGGCGAACGTGCAAATTACGAATCCGCCGTGGGAATCGAACGTCTGATGGATCGGTGGCGGTTGGTGGACGGTGCCGGTGATCGGTTCAAAATCGTCCGCATTGAAGGTGAACGGATAGACGAAGCCATCCCAGCCGACGACGTCGAACGGGTTGTGCATCAACGTGTAGCGGGTGAGACGGGCACCGTCCTTGATGACAACGGGAACTTCGCGTTCCTCGTCGCGGGTGACCAATTGGCTCGGCCCGTGGAAATCTCGTTCGGAGTAGGGTGCCCCCAAACGGAACTGGCCATCGTCGTTCAAATACCTGTTTGGGAACCCGATGTTGGTGCGGGATTCGATCACCAGCAGTTCGGCTTGTGTGCCGGTATCGAATTTCAATTCGTAGGTGGTGCACCGCGGGATAACGATGTAATCGAAAGGCTTGAAATTCAGCACACCGAAGTGCGTGAGCAACTGACCGCGACCGTGGTGAACGAAGATCACCTCATCGGCTGTGGCATTGCGGAAGAGTTCCTTCTGCGGTTCAGCAGGGCGGCATCGCCAAAGCGTCACGTCCGCGTTCGTGAGCATCGGCACCCGGCCGGTGACGGGATCGCCCTGCGTAGGGATCGCCAGTGTTTTCAGGTGAACGTGGCGGAGTAAGTGAAGTTCCGCCGCGTCGGCCCGCATCTCGCCCGCCGTTTCGATGGTCTTCACCCGGGTGGGTGGCCGGAGGTGGTAGACGATGCTGTAGGCGCGGTTGAAGCCCTGCGTGCTGACGACTTCCTCGTAGAAGATGCCTTCGTTCTTGTGACCGGGCAGCACGCGGTGCGCGGTGTGCCTCTTGGGCGGAATCGAACCGAGTTGGAGGTAGCGCGGCATGGGTCACTCGAACAAGTCGTTGACCAAACAATGGAATCCCGGCAACTCCGGTTCGCAAATCAGCTCCAATCCCGCGTGGAATAATGCGGGCGGGGCATTGGGGCGGTACACCGTTACAACCCGATCTAAGGGATCGACGACCCAGACCAGTGGTGTTCCATGAGTGAGGTAGGCGTTCGTCTTGATTCTTACTTTCTCAGTTCTGTCGCTCGGAGATAGGATTTCGACCGCGAGCAGAGGGGCACCCTCAATGAAGCGTGAATACGGTGTGACCATCGCGACCTGTTCCGGCGATGCCACGGCAATATCGACTCCGACATCCGTATCGGGATCGTTGCGGAACTTATAGAAAACATCGCCGGTGAACACGGTCGGTTTTGGGGAGGATCGCGATCTGGACCAAAGCAATAAAGCGGATCCCACTGCCGTCATCGAGGAAGCATGGGCCGGGCTGTACAGGCTCATGTCATTCCCTGTGGGGTGTTCAAAGAGTTCTCCGTTGACGATCCATCGTTCAACACCGTCGTCCGGGAATGCTTCGAGGTCGTCGCTCGTCCAGAGTTTCTTTTCAATCGCTGTCGTCACAAAGCACCTCCGCACAAATGGCCGTTAGAAGTATTCTACCCGCCGTTTTCAACGCTCGGCAACACGATTCGTCAGCTTTCCAATTCCTTCGATTTCCAATTCCACAGTATCGCCGGGTTGCAGCCAACCCCCCACTGCTTCCGGCGTGAGTTCGAGGATGCAACCGGTGCCGACGGTACCGCTGCCGACCACATCGCCGGGCTGCAGTTCGGTATCGCGGCTGGCGTGGGCAAGAATCTGCGGCCACGTCCAATGCATTGTACCGGCGTTGCCGCGGGAGTATTCCTTACCGTTCACGCGGGCCGTCATTTCGAGGTGCAGGCGACCTTCGCGGTAAAAAGGTTTTAGTTCGTTGAAGGGAACTAATCGCGGCCCCAAGCTTGTGGCAAAATCCTTGCTTTTGCTCGGGCCTAACCCTACCGCCATCTCGGCGCGTTGGATGTCCCGGGCGCTCCAGTCGTTCATGACTGTGAAGCCGGCGATGCACTCCATCGCAGTATCGTCGGCGGGAAGATCGCGTGCCTTCGACCCGATGACGCAAGCGAGTTCGAGTTCAAAATCGAGGGCTTGGCAGCCTTGCGGGGCGAACACCGTGTCGCCGTCGCCGATGATCGCCACGGGATTCGAGAAGTAAAAGACGGGCACTTCGTACCACTGCGGCACCATCGCCAAACCGCGGTGGGCCCGGCATGTTTTCACATGCTGTTCGAAGGCGTAAAAATCGCGGAGGCTGGCCACGGGGAAAGGTGCAGGCATTACAGCGTTCCCCGTTTGTCCTGTTCGCGTTCGATGGCCTCGAAGAGCGCCTTAAAGT
>JBBQWA010000025.1:0-21065 GCA_038211045.1 Gemmatales bacterium | reverse complement strand
ATGGCCGTGCAATTCCTCGCCACCGAGTTGAAGCACGCCGGGTTGATCTCCAGCGGTTTCGCCAAGCTCTCGCACTATTTCACCCCGTATCAAGCGTTCGTGATGCGGGCCGCAGAAAAAGAAGGGATGAAGTTCGATATGACCGCGGCGCTCTTGGTGCTCGAACGCGAAGCGACCTATAAGGCTGGGGAGCCGAGCCTTTCCGGTTTGTTCGTGTACCAGTTCGAAGCGATCTGCCGCAACCGATTGGGTTACGACGACGGCCTCGACGCCATCGGCGGCGATCCGTTCTACCCCGGCGATTGGCAAGCCTACGCGGAACTCGTCCGCAAGCAGGTCGGCATCGTCGATTTCGCCGACCTCGTGTACCTGCGTTCGCACTTGTATGTGAACGAACAGTTGCGTACGGATTCCGAGTATGTTCCGTCCCTGCCGCCGTTGTTCGGGGAGAAGGAAGGCAAAATTGCGAAGGCGAGCCGGGGCCGCGAGCCGCTGTTCCTGTTCCATGCGTTGCAGCGCCAGTTGAACTATCCGGAAGTGCCGCGGCCCAAGCCGCGAACCGATCTGAATACGCAACTCGCCGGGATGAACGTGACGCTGCGGGAAATGGATGCCCGCATCCGGATGTTGGAAGCCGAGGCCCGCGGAACGTTCGATCCGACTAAGTTCGACAAACCCGATTTCCCGGCGGACGACACGTAAATGTTTAGCCGCGACGCGAGTCTTCGAGCGGACGGTCAGAAATGCTATGCCATCACACGCGAGCAGTTACCCTGCCCCGTCATTCCCGCGAAGGCGGGAATCCCAAGGGAAAACACTGGATTCCCGCCTCCGCGGGAATGACGGAGATTGGTTTCATTCGTGTGGCTTTCCCAACATGACTGTCAGTAAGTAAACGGGGACGCAGTGATGATCGAACTCGAAGGCCTGACCAAATCTTTTACCGGCCCGGATGGCAAACCGGTCGCCGCGGTCGAGGATCTCACGTTCTCGGTGCCGCCGGGGGAAGTCTTCGGTTTGCTCGGCCCCAACGGGGCCGGCAAGACCACCGCGCTGCGCATGCTCTGTACCGTGCTGAAGCCGACCGCCGGGTTCGCCACGGTGGCGGGGTACGACGTCGTTTCGCAACCTTCGCAAGTTCGGCAATCGATCGGCTTCCTTTCCGCCAACACCGGCGTATACGACCGCATGACCGCCTGGGAGATGGTGAGCTACTACGGCAAGCTCTACGGATTGAAGGGCGATGGTTTGAACGCCCGGTTGGACGAACTCTTCCGAAGCCTGCAAATGAACGACTTCCGCGATGTGGTCGGCGGGCGGCTCAGCACCGGGATGAAACAGAAGGTGTCGATCGCCCGCGCCTTGGTTCACGATCCGCCCGTGCTGATCCTCGATGAACCTACCGCCGGGCTGGATATTCTCGTGCAGCGGGCGGTGCTGCAAAACGTGGCCGCGTTGCGGGAACAGGGGAAAACCATCCTCTTTTCCACGCACATCTTCACCGAGGTGAAGAAACTCTGCGACCGCGTGGCCATCGTTTCCAAGGGCCGCATGGTCGCGTGCGGTACGCTCCCCGAACTCGCCGCCGAGCATCGGGAAGACGACTTTGAAGAACTCTTCTTCCGGCTGGTCTCGTGATTCGCCGAGCGGCATTTTCTCACCTTCTCCCTCCAAGGGGAGAGGGTACAAGTCGACCGGATGGTATCGCGATCAGCCCTTCTTCACGACGCTGACCAAAAACGGCATCGGGGAATCGAGCGCCGCGGCGACGAGCCGATCCTGCTCGAACTTGTGAACGCGGTGCGAACCGGTGGCCGGGCTGGAACTCGCATCCCGGCAGCAATACTTCGCCTCGTAACCCAACTCGCGCAACCGCGGATCGACGAAGAACCACGCCCCGTTGTTCTGCGATTCCTCCTGCACCCACACACGCTCGGCTTGCGAGTAGCGGCCCAACACCGCCTTCAATTGCTCTTCCGGCCAAGGGTAGATTTGCTCCAATCGCACGATCGCAATATCGTTCCGCTGCGCTTCGTCCCGCTTCGCCAATAGGTCGAAGTACACCTTGCCGCTGCAGAGGAGCACCCGCTTCACGAGTTCGGGTTTCGCGGTCGCATCGTCCAACACTTCGCGGAACCGGCCGGAGATAAATTCTTCCATCGGGGAGAGCGAACTCCGCAGCAGGCTCTTCGGCGTCATCACGATCATCGGCTTGCGGAACGGGCGTTTCACTTGGCGGCGGAAGGCGTGGAAGCACTGCGCCGGGGTGGTGAAGTTGCACACCTGCATGTTATCTTCGGCGCAGAGTTGCAGGAAGCGTTCGAGCCGGGCGGAGGTGTGCTCGGGGCCTTGGCCTTCGTGGCCGTGCGGCAAAAGGAGCACCAGCCCGCTGCCGCGGTTCCACTTCGATTCGCCGGAGGCGATGAACTGATCGATCACCACTTGGGCACCGTTGGCGAAGTCGCCGAATTGGGCTTCCCAGATCACGAGGCTATCGGGGGCGTCGAGCGAGTAACCGTACTCGAAGCCGAGCACGGCGTTTTCCGAGAGGCAACTATCGAAGGCGAAGAAGGTGGCTTGGTTCGGATCGAGTTCCGCCAATGGGCAGAAGCTGCGTTCGTTGTTGTAATCGGTGTAGTACGCATGGCGGTGGCTGAAAGTCCCGCGGCGGCTATCTTGGCCGCTGAGCCGCACCGGGTAACCTTCCAGCACGATCGAGCCGTAGGCGAGCGCTTCGGCGGTCCCCCAATCGACGGGTTTGCGGCCGACCACATTATCCCGGCGGGCGGTGATGATGCCTTTGAGCTTCGGGTGCATGTCGAAATCGGCGGGAACCGCCAAGAGCCTTTCGGCGATGCGATCCAGCACCTCGCCGCGAACGCCGGTGGCTACCGGTTCGTGGCTGTACGCGTTGCTGAGGCCGACCCACGTTCCGGCGTAGCCCTTCATTCCCTTCTTGCGGGGCGGCCCGCCTTTCACCTCCTGCAATGCGCTGTCGAGGCGGGTTTGGAAGCTGGCATCGATGGCGTCGGCTTCTTCTTGTTTCAAGTCGCCGCGCTCCACGAGTTGGTTCGTGTACGTGCGGGCGATGCCGATCTTCGCCAAGATGCGCCGGTACATCAGCGGTTGCGTGAACGAAGGTTCGTCCCCTTCGTTGTGCCCGTACTTGCGGTAGCAGAGCATATCGATGACGACATCCGAACGGAATTCTTGGCGGTATTCGAGCGCCAACTGCGCGACGTACACGCACGCTTCCGGATCCTCGCCGTTCACGTGGAACACCGGGGCTTGGATGAACTTCGCCACGTCGGTGCAGTATTGGGTGCTGCGGGCATCGCGCGGATGCGTGGTGAAGCCGATCTGATTGTTCACCACGAGGTGGATGGTGCCGCCGGTGCGGTAGCCGGTGAGGTTGGCGAGGTTCATCGTTTCCATCACCACGCCCTGACCCGCGATCGCGGCGTCGCCGTGGATGATGAGCGGCACGCCGGTGATGCGTTCGGAATCTTTGTGCCGGCGTTGCTTGGCACGCACGCGGCCTTCCACCACCGGATTCACCGCTTCGAGGTGGCTGGGGTTCGGGGCCAACGAGAGGTGAACGCTGCCGCCATCGGTGGTTTTGATGTCGGCGGAGAAGCCCATGTGGTACTTCACGTCGCCATCGCCGTCGCGGGTACTCTCCGGCAGGTACATGTCTTCGAATTCATTGAAGATTTCTTCGAACGGCTTTTGGAGCAAGTTGGCGAGCACATTCAAGCGGCCACGGTGGGCCATGCCGATGATGATTTCCTTGACGCCGAGGGCGGGCGAACGTTCGACGATCACATCGAGGATCGGTAGCAGCGTTTCGCCCCCTTCAAGGGAGAAGCGCTTCTGCCCGACGTATTTTCGGTGGAGGAACTGTTCGAACATTTCGGCCCAGTGCAGGACCATGAGCGTGCGGAACTTCTTCTGCCGGGGCATCTCGGGGCGGTTGCGGGTCGGCTCCATCCGCGAGGCGAGCCAGCGCCGTTGCTCGAACCCTTGGATGTGCATGTATTCGACGCCGATACTGCGGCAGTAGGTTTCGCGGAGTGCCTGCAGGAGGAAACCGAGCTTCACGCGGCCGGACATTCCGAAGAACATCGAAGGATCGATGAGCACATCGAGGTCGGCTTCGCTCACGGCGAAGCGTTCCATCGAAAGCGCCCACGGCATCTCGGCGTTCGGCGCTTCCGCCAGCGGATCGGTATCGGCGAGCAGGTGGCCGAGATCGCGGTAAGTGGTGATGAGCCGGACGGCGGCCACTTGCAACCGCACATCGATGGACAACCCGGTTTCGGGCATTTCCGGGTTCGGAGTGTGCCCGGCGAATTCCAACCCTCGGAAAAACGCATCGAGCGAAGGATCGACCGCTTGCGGATCGTTCTGCCAACGGGCGTATTGTTCTTCGAGGAGTTCGCGGTTGTACGCATCCGAAACGTTGGCACCGGGCATGGCGGGCATTCCTTCGCGGAAAAGTGATTGGGATAGTGTATGCGTGTGGCCGTCGGCGGGATCGGGGAAAGGTGTCCGGTTGCTGATTGCGGTGCGGTGGGTATACTACGCACTTCACTCGACGTTCCCGCATCCGCGATGTCATGATTTATCGCCCATTCCGTAACAACGATCCGCCGGCCCTCGTCGAGGTCTGGAACGAGTGTCTGACCGGCCGCTCCGCGTACCCGATTCGCTTGGCCGGGATGCTCGACCGTTGGATCATGAGCAAACCGTACTTCGATCCGGCCGGGTTGATCGTGGCGGTAGAGGATTCGGACAACAATCGGATCGTCGGTTTCGCCCTCGCCGGGTTCGGCCCCAATGAAGAACGCAACGCCCTCGATAAAACCGGCGGGGTGGTCTGTTGTGTGCTGGTGCGGCCGAGCCACCGCAAACGCGGCATCGGCAAGGAACTGATGCGACGCGCCGAAGAGTATTTGAAAGTCGGCGGTGCGGAAGTGATCGTGGTCGGTTCGCAACGTCCGTTCAACCCGTTTCTTTTCGGCTTGTACGGCGGCGCGAACTCCCCGGGCATCTTGGCCAGCGATCCCGATGCCGAGGGTTACCTGAAGAAAATGGGCTACGATCGCGGCGAAGCGCACCTCGTGTTCCAACGCCGGCTCGATACGCCGGTGAACATCGCCGATGCCCGCTTCATCGGTTTGCGACGCCGCTTCGACATTCAATTGATCCGCCCGACGACGAGTGCGAATTGGTGGGAAGAGTGCCTTTGGGGCATCTTGGAACCGACCGAGTTCCGCATTACCGACAAAATGACCGGGCTGCTCGCCGGTCGGGCGGTGCATTGGGATTTGGAAGGTTTCAGTTGGAAGTGGAACATGCCGGCCGCCGGGATATTCGATGTAGAAATCCGGGCGCACCTCCGCAAGCAGGGCTTGGCGAAGTTCCTGCTCGCCAGCATTCTCCGGTTGTTGCAGGATCAATTCTTCGCGGTCGCGGAGTTGCAAGTGTGGGCCGACGATCCCGCCGGGATAGGAATTTGCAAAGCCCTCGGCTTCGAGCAAGTGGACGTGGGGTACCGCTACCGCAAGGCAGAAGCCGGCGAGCCGAACAACGGTGGCTAGAATTTGATCATCCGAGCGGCGGGCGTCAGTCTGCTGGGTACGAACACCTCAACGGGCTGACTCCCAATCGTGTTCGACACGGCGTATGCTACAAATGATCCGTCATTCCCGCGAAGGCGGGAATCCATGCCTTTTCCGAATCGAGCACAATAGGAATGGACTGTCATTTGCTCATTGCAGCAACTGGATTCCCGCCTTCGCGGGAATGACGGAAATACGCTTGAATCATTGGAAAATGATCCTGTCGCGCAACTTTCGTGTCGAACACCTCAGCGGGCCTCAGCGGGCTGACGCCCGCCGCTCGGGTGAAGTTGTTTTCCCGCCTGGCGAACCGAACGCTCTAGAACGGCCCGTCTTCCCACGGCCCGGTGATGGCGAGGGTCACCCCGGGGGATTGCATGTTGGCGAACATCCATTTGCCATCGGGGCTGAAGCAGACACCGCTCCATTCGCCGCCGCGGAAATCCCCTTTGAATCCGTTCTTTTCCCCCTTCAACACCATCGCGTTTTCGGCGAACGGGAAGAGTTCCCCGGTCGGAGTGAGAGCTTGCAACCGCTGGCCGCGGCGGCCGCCGTCTTCGCAGAGCACAACGCAACCGTTCGGGGTGGCACACAGGTTGTCCGGCATGTTCAAAATCTCTTTGGAAGGAGATTCGAACAGCAACCGGAGCTTTTCCGTGCCGGGGGTGTATTCCCAAACTTGCCCTTGCGAAGCGTTGCCGCCGGTGGTCGCGGTGATGACCAATCGCCCATCGGTGAAGAAGACGCCTTCGAGGCGGGCGAACGACGATCCCCCCAATTTTTGACCTTGGGTGAACACGCCCTTGCCATCGCGGCTTTTCGGCGAATGGGCCAAGGTGGGATCGGCGATGGGCACCCAAGCAACATCGTATTCCGCGTTCGCGGGGATTCGCTTCCGAGTATCGCTTCGGCCGATGGCCAAAAGCATTTCCAACCTTCCAACACTCACGAGATCGCCCGGCACTTTCGGAATGTAACGGTAGAAGCCCGCCGGGTTGCTATCCTCCGTGAGGTAAACGATGCCCGTTCCCGGATCGATGGCCACGGCTTCGTGGACGAATCGGCCCAAGCCGGTGAGCGGCACCGGCGGTGCAGTTGCTTCGGCCTTCACCTCGAACACCCAACCGTGATCGCGGGTGTACCCTATGGGCTTGCCGCTCTTCTCTTTCGTCGCGGGATCGCCGACGTTCTCTTCGCAACTGAGCCACGAACCCCACGGCGTCGGCCCGCCGGCGCAGTTCTGCAACGTGCCGCTGAGGCTGATGCGGCTGCTCAGTAATTTCTCGCTCGTTCCGTCGAATTCCAAGGTGGTGCATCCGCCGGGGGCGGCGAGGTCGTACGATTCTGCGGCGTTCCCGAGTGCGGCCCCTTTCCCCGCCCGTTCGTGGTTGCGAATCAGCGTGATCGCGCTGCCGGTTTGCTTCACCGCGGCCATGCCATCGTGGGCGTTGGGCGTACTCATGCCGTTCGAAAGCGGATCTTTCGCCCAACTGAGGGTGCGGTAGCGGAAGCCTTCCGGGAGTTTGATGAGGGCCAAGCCGGTGGTTTCATCTTTGGCCGTGGCCAACGGGCCATAGGCGCCGACCCCGGCGATGTCCGGTCGAACCTTCGATTGCATCAACCGACCGCCGAGCGAATACAACCCGGTAATCACTGCGGCCCCCGCGCCCAATTGTAGGAACGCCCGGCGGGATTCGGGGTTGGCGGAGAGCAGGCCCATCGTACTTTTCCAAGGTGGAGATTCGTTCCCATTACTTTAGGCACTCCGCCGAACCTCTGCCAACCCCCGCCGAAAAACCATGCCCGAACCACTGTTGAAACTCGGTATCCCCGCCGGATCGCTGCAAGAAGCCACGGCCGAACTCTTCCGTAAAGCGGGCTACAAGCTCACCTTCGCCAGCCGCAATTACTACCCGGCTATCGACGACGACGAAATCCATTGCACGCTCATCCGCGCCCAAGAAATGGCCCGCTACGTTCAAGACGGCTCCCTCGATTGCGGCCTCACCGGCAAAGATTGGATCGTCGAGAGCGATGCGAAGGTGGAGGAACTCGCGGAACTCGTGTTCAGCAAAGTGAGCCGGAAGCCGGTGCGGTGGGTGCTGGCCGTGCCCAACGATTCGCCGATTCAAACCCCGAAGGATTTGGAAGGGAAGCGGATCGCCACGGAAGTGGTGAACATCACCAACAAATGGTTGGCCTCCCACGGCGTGAAGGCGAACGTGGAATTCAGTTGGGGCGCCACCGAGGTGAAGCCGCCGAAGTTGGCCGACGCCATCGTGGAAGTGACGGAAACCGGGAGCAGCTTGCGGGCGAACAACCTGCGGATCGTCTGCGATCTTCTGCACAGCACCACGCGCTTCATCGCCAACACCGCCGCCGCCGAGGATCCGTGGAAGCGCCGGAAGATGGACGATCTCATTCTGATGCTCCGCGGAGCGATGGCCGCCGAGGGGAAAGTCGGGCTGATGATGAACGTCCCGAAGAAGCATCTCGAAGCGGTGCTGGCGCTGCTGCCCGCCTTGCAGAAGCCGACGATCATGAGCCTCTCGGACCCCGACTGGGTGGACGTGAACACGATCCTCGACGAAGGCGCCGTGCGGAGGTTGATCCCCGATCTGAAGCGCGCCGGCGCCAGCGGCTTGGTGGAATACCCGTTGAACAAGATCATCGATTGATGGGTACTCGCCGGTGCGGTTGGGAAATTCGGAGTGCTCGAACCGATTCCAACCAACACTGGCGAGCCGGTGATACACTCACGCTCCCGGCTCGCAGGGTGATTGGTCAACGTTCAAACTCACGCTTCGCTGTTATCATTATGAACGCACCTAACCCCATTGAAGCCCTCTTCCGCAAAGCGATGGATCCGGCGTCGCCGTGCATATACGAAACCGACGATAGCGTGGTGAAGAACGTGATCGGCGTCGATATGCCCCGGCTGCGTGCCGCGGTGAAAGAAATCCTCATCGCCATCGGCGAAGACCCGAACCGCGAAGGGCTGTTGGAAACGCCGGACCGCGTCGCCCGCATGTACGCCGAGATCTTCAGCGGCCTGCACACCGATCCCAGCCTGCACCTCAAAAAAATGTTCACGCAACCGCACAACGAGATGGTGCTGGTGAAGGACATCGACTTTTCGAGTTGTTGCGAACACCACTTGGTCCCGTTCCTCGGCCAAGCGCACATTGCCTACCTGCCGAACGGGAAGGTCGTGGGGCTGAGCAAATTGGCCCGCGTGGTGGACGCGGTGGCCAAGCGGCCGCAGGTGCAGGAACGGATGACGGAGGAGATCGCCGACCTCATCATGAACGAGTTGCAACCCCGCGGCGTCGGCGTGATCCTCGAAGCCACGCACATGTGCATGACGATCCGCGGCGTGAAGAAGTCCGGCGCCAAGACGATCACGAGCGCCATGCGCGGATTGTTCAAAACCAACCCGATGACGAGAAGCGAGTTGATGGCGTTGGTGAATGGGAAGTGATGCCACATTTGGGATAAAACTCCGTAAAATCCCCCGGCTGCCGTTGTATCTTGTGCCGCACGATCGTGTTGCAAGTGACCTGCAAAGCCAAATCGGGCAGTCGTTGAAAAGCATTTTCTCAGGGAGTTCCTCGGCATGTCGCGGGCATCGTCTATTCTCATTACCGGGGCCAGTGGGGAGATCGGCCACAGCCTCATCGAGCGCCTCTCCGAGGAGTCCCGCCAGCCGATCATCACCATCGATTTAAACCCGCTTTCGCCGGAACTCGGCAAGCGCGTTCGGCAACAGTTCACCGGCGACATCCGCAGCGCCGAACTCCTCGAACGGATCGTGGCCACCTACGAGGTCGATCGGGTGTTCCACTTGGCGGCGCTGCTCAGCACCCGCAGCGAGTTCAGCCCGGCGCTCGCCCACAAGGTGAACGTCGAAGGGACGTTGAACCTTTTGGAGTTCGCCCAGCACGAAGGGGAATCGCACGGGCGACCGGTGCGCTTCTTCTTCCCCAGCAGCATCGCGGCCTACGGGTTGCCGAGCGTGGCCGAGAAGAATCGCGCCGGGCGCGTGGCCGAAGATGCCTTCAACTTCCCCACCACGATCTACGGGGCGAACAAACTCTATTGCGAGCATTTGGGCCGCTATTACACCCGGCACTACAAACAACTCGCGGCCGATCCCCTTTCGGGCAAAGTCGATTTCCGGTGCCTGCGCTTCCCCGGTTTGATCTCGGCGTTCACGTTGCCTAGCGGCGGCACCTCGGATTACGCGCCCGAGATGTTGCACGCGGCGGCGGAAGGAAAAATGTACGAATGTTTCGTTCGCCCCGATTCCCGCATCCCGTTCATGGCGATGCCCGACGCGGTCGATGCGATCTTCCGATTGATGGACGCCCCGCAATCGTCACTCGCCCGGCAGACCTACAACGTCGGCGCCTTCGCCCCGACCGCAACGGATGTGGAAACGGCGGTGAAACGAGCTTACCCGGAAGCCCGGATCGGTTACAAAGTGGATGCGAAGCGCCAAGCGATCGTCGATAGTTGGCCGGCGGATGTGGACGATTCAGCCGCCCGCCGCGATTGGGGCCACGCCCCGCGGTACGATTTCGATTCGGCCCTTGGCGACTATCTGATACCGGAAGTGCGGAAGCGGTACGCGTGAATTACTGTCGAAGCAAACTCCTTATATGTCATGGCCATCTCATTGGATACATACCTTCATTCTACGCCAGGATATCCTTTACGACGTGGCCGTGAACGTCCGTCAGGCGGAAGTCTCGGCCGCTGTATCGGTAGGTGAGTTTCTCGTGATCCAAGCCCATGAGGTGCAGGATCGTCGCGTGCAGATCGTGGACGTGAACCTTCTTATCGACTGCGGCGAAACCGAAGTCGTCCGTCGCGCCGTAGGCCATGCCGCCCTTCACGCCGCCGCCGGCCATCCAGACGCTGAAACCGTGGTTGTTGTGGTCGCGGCCGTTCGAGCCTTCGCTGGTGGGGGTGCGGCCGAACTCGCCTCCCCAGAGGATGAGCGTGTCTTCGAGCAAGCCGCGGCGCTTCAGGTCTTTCAATAGTGCGGCGATGGCCTGATCGCTCTCCTTGGCCTTGGTGCGGTGCCCCTTTTCCACGTCGCCGTGGTCGTCCCACGGTTGACCGCCGCCGAAGTAGACTTGCACCATGCGCACGCCGCGTTCGACGAGCCGCCGGGCGGTGAGCAGGCTATCGGCGTAGTTGCCCTTACCGTAGAGTTCGCGCGTCTCTTTGGTTTCCTTGCTGAGGTCGAAGGCGTCCTGCGCTTCGGTCTGCATACGGAAGGCCATTTCGAGGCTTTGGATGCGGGCTTCAAGTTTGTCGTCACCGCCGCGGGCATCCTTGTGCAGGGTGTTGAGTTCGTTCAGCAGATCGAGTTGGGCGCGTTGGGCATCCTTCGGCAGGTTCTTGTTCTCGATGTGTTCGATCACCTTCTTGGGATCGAGGCTGCCGATGTGGCAACCCTGATAAGCACCGGGGAGGAAGCTGTTACCCCAGAGTTGCGGGCCGACCACCGGCTTGCCGGGGCAGAGTACGACGAAGCCGGGCAGGTTCTGGTTCTCGGTGCCGAGGCCGTAGCAAAGCCAACTGCCCATGCTCGGGCGGATCGGTTGCTGATTGCCGCTGCACATCATGAGTAGTGAAGGTTCGTGGTTGGGCACGTTGGTGTGCATGCTGCGGATCACGCAGATGTCGTCGATACACTTGCCGACTTCGGGAAAGATTTCGGACACTTCCACGCCCGATTGCCCGGACTTCTTGAATGCGAACGCGCTTTTGAACAAGGCGCCGGTCTTGCGCTCGGTTTTGAGAAGCCCGGCGGGCGACTTCCCGTGGTTCTTGGTGAGCTCGGGCTTGGGGTCGAAGGTATCGACCTGGCTGGGCCCGCCGTTCATGAACAGGTGGATGATCCGCTTGGCCTTCGGCTTGAAGTGCGAAGGCTTCAGCGCCAGCGGCGAAGCCGCTTGCGATTCTTGGGCGAGTACCCCGGCGAGGCCGAGCATACCGAGGCCGGTGCCGGTGCGGGCGAGCATCTCGCGGCGATGGACGATGGGGAAATTCATTGGAAACCTCATGTTAAACGCCGCTTGCGGCGTCGCGTTGTCAGTCATTGTCAGTCATTGCGAGCAACATCCCGAAACCGTTGCCCATATCGGCCTGCCCGGATCAAACCCTTCACATACGGGGAGTTGATACTGTGCCCCGCATGCAACGGCCAATCATCGTAAGGCTTCACGAAATCCCAAGATTGCTTAGGTTCGCGTGCCTTCAGCGGATTGTCTTCCACATACTTGATGCAACGAACCACATCGTCGGGATGTTCAAGAAAAACATTCCATCCGTGACCGGAAATCCAAACGGGGTGCCCTTCCGGCACGAGTTGCTCCGCGCGGAGTTTCCATATGCTCCGATGTTTCAATTCGTCCGCCATCTGCTCGGCCGTGTGTTTGTGCTTGCGAATGACGAGATGGACGTGATCCCGCATGATCGCACAGGCATAGCAAGTGTATTTTTGACTTTCGATCGTCTCGCGGAATGCGGTTGTAATCGCTTGACGATGCGGGATTGCAAATTCGACTTTTGGATGTTCGAGGAGCGCGTCGGCTTCCTTGTAGAAGTCGCGGATCACCGAACCGCGCGGTTGAACATCTTTGCGACCGTGGTGCACTTCGCCGAGGTGTTGGAGCTTCGGGTTACGAATTTCCGTGGAGCCGCTGCCGCGCGGATCGTTAGGGAGCCACGAACCGTACGAGGTCCAAACGAGGTGGTACGCGATGACGAGCGGATTCTGCAAGTTCCAATCTCCGCGACGCCGCAAGCGGCGAAACAAACTCAATCCACGCACATCATCGCTGGCCAGTGAAACTTGGGCGTACTGCTGCCAGCGGCCACAGATTCAGGCCGGGTTCGATGGTTGCGGATGATCCTTGAGGTATTGCCGGAGGGCCGCGTTGACCGACGCCGCATCGGGGAACGATGGAGCAATGTCCGGATCGAGCACCACGGTTTGAACGATCACCCCTGCAAATCGTTTTGCGTACTTTCCTCGCACGAAGCCCTTCATTTGCGAGAAATCGTAATGTGGTCGAAGTTCGTCGTTTAAATCACAATCATCATGTGAGACGTTCATCTTCGTACTCCTTGATTTCCTGTGCATCCGGAAGACGAGCGCTAATGATCCGTATGACGTCGCCTCGGTCGGTGTGCGAAACAATGACGAGTCGGAAACGGTCCGTCATTCCCATCGTAACGTACCGATCCTCTTCATCAAAGTGATCGGGATCGAAAACCGAAAATCCCAATGGGTCGAAGAATACCGTTTTCGCTTCATCGAATGTCACGCCATGTTTTCGAACGTTGGATATTGCCTTTTGGGCATGCCATTCGAACTTCATGACTCGATCCCGGTGACAAGATGCGATTGGACTCAATCCACGTACATCATTTCGTTGCTGGCGAGTATCACTTGGGCGTACTGTTGCCAGCGGGTGAGCTTCTCTTCCTTCCCCTGAGCCACCTTCAAGAAGGCGAGCCCCAGTTCCTTCTCGCGCTTCGACGGAGCGCGGTCGAACGCAACGCGGTAGGCGAACTCCACCCTACCCTCTTCGGTGGGGGCACCCTTACTGATGCGCTCGGCGAAGGCCTTGGCCTGGTTTGCCATAAACTGGCTGTTGAGCGCGAATAACTGCTGCTGGGGCACGGTGGTTTCCGTGCGTTTATCGGCGGTGACATTGGCATCGGGGAAGTCGAAGAGCCGCAACAGGCCGTCGAGTTCGTGGCGGGAAATCTTCGCGTACACCGTGCGGCGGCGAACCGAGGAATCCTTCAAATCAAAGGTCTGGCCGCCCATTTGCGGGTCGAGGTTCCCGGCCACGCTCAGCAGCGAATCGCGCCAGCTTTCCACATCCAACCGGCGGCGATCCGCCCGCCAGAGGTACATGTTCGCCGGGTCGTTCGCCATGCCCTGCGGGTTCGTGCCGCTGGCGAGTTGGTAGGTCGTGGTGTTCAGAATCTCGCGGTGCAGCCACTTCAAGCTCCAACCGTTCTTCATGAACTTCGCGGCCAGCGTATCGAGGAGTTCCGGGTGGGTGGGGCGGTCGCCGAGGTGGCCGAAGTTGCTGGGCGTGTTCACCAAGCCGCGGCCGAAGTGCGATTGCCAAACGCGGTTGACGATCACGCGGGCCGTGAGCGGATTCTCCGGGGACGCGATGGCTTTCGCCAGGTCGAGCCGGGAGTAATCCTTCGGTGCGGTGCTGTTCGTGGCCACCACTTGCAGGAAGCCCTTGGCCACGGGCGGGCCGGGGTTGTACGGGTTGCCGCGGATGTACATCTTCATGCCGCTGCCGCCGCCGGAGAGAATGTGAACGCTCGGCGGCGCCTTCGGCATTTCCTTCGTAAGCGCGTCGAACTCGGCCTTCAACGTCTTGATCGTGGCCAACAGTTCCGGGTTCGGTTCGGGCTTCACGTCCGGCTTCTTCGGGTCCTTCTTAGTCGCCTCGGCCTGCATCTTCTTCAGCTTGTCTTCCATCGCCTTGGCCTTGGCCACCGCGTCGTTGTACGCCTTCACTTCCGCGGGCGGGGCAAGGAACGATTCCGTGAGGTTCGAGCCGAAGAAGATCCCGGCGATGGAGTAGTAGTCCTGTTGCGGGATCGGATCGAACTTGTGATCGTGGCAGCGGGCGCAGCTCACGGTGAGGCCGAGGAAGCCGCGGGTAAGGGTATCGACGCGGTCATCGAGTTCATCGGCGATGGCCTGCTCCTTCTGCGTGTTCTTGTAGTACTCGGCACCGAGGCCGAGGAAGCCCATGCCGCCGAGGCGGGTGAAGGCCTCGCCACCCTTTTCGGTAACGAGATCCCCGGCGATCTGCAGCAGGGCGAACTTATCGAAGGGCATATCGGCGTTGAAGGCGTCGATCACCCAATCGCGGTAGCGGTACGCATTCTTCTTGGGCTTCGTGGCGAAGGTGTGGGCTTGATCTTCCGCGTAGCGGGCCACATCGAGCCACATGCGGGCGTAGCGTTCGCCGTACTGCGGCGATGCCAGCAGGTTATTGACGAGCTTTAAGAAGGCATCGGGGGAAGCATCCTTCACGAACGCATCCACCGCTTCCGGGGTCGGCGGCAGGCCGGTGAGGTCGAAGGTCGCGCGACGGATCAGTGTGCGCTTGTCGGCCATCGGTGCCGGGGTGAGGTTCATCTCTTGCCACTTGGCCTGAATGAAGGCGTCGATGTCGCTGCGGATCGGGGCGACGGGCTTGGCGATCTTCGGCGGCGCGTGTTCCTTCGGTTGTTGGAAGCTCCAGAACTCGCGCCCCTTGGCGAGATCGATCCCCTTCTTCTCCGTCGCTCCGCTCGTCCGCGGATCGGTGGCTCCATCGGCAATCCACGTCTCGAAATCCTTCACCACGCCCGCGGGGAGCTTCCCTTTGGGGGGCATTTGGATGTCCCCATCGTAGTGCAATGTCCTGAGAAGCAGGCTTTCCTTCGGCTTACCCGGCACGATCGCGGGGCCGGAATCGCCCCCCTTGGCCCAGCCTTCTTTGGTATCGAGGAGCAGGCCGCCCTTGAGCTTGTTCTTCTTTTCCGCTTCGGTGCTGTGGCAGCTTTGGCACTGTTCCACCAGAACCGGGCGAATCTTGCCCTCGAAGAAATCGAGCTTTTCCTCGGCGCGCGATGGGGTGGGGCAAGTGAAAACGCACGCAGCCAAAACGGGCAAGTATCGAATCATTGGGCAACCACCCGAAGCGGGAAAAAGCGAGACTGGCTGGAGATTGTCTATTATTGCAGCGCCGCGGGGAAAAGTCACGCCCTTTTGTGAACATGGTGCACCATTCGATTTCGGCATCCCTGAATAGCCAATCCCCGTCATTCCCGCGCAGGCGGGAATCCAGATTGCACTTGTTACCGGAGTGAAAACTAGATTCCCGCCTGCGCGGGAATGACGGGAGGTGAATGTGCAATTTGGCTGGTGGACGGCTAATGGACGAAATTCAAAGGTGCAAAGGTGCACTCCACACCCAATATTTCCTTGACACGCTCCGCGGGGAGGGTATAGCCGCGTCTCCGTGATTTTTTACCATTCGTTCCAAGGAGATGCCGATGCGTGGCGTATTCGCATTCGCCGGGGCCATCGCGGCCGTGGCCTGCTTCACCGGTTCCGCTTCGGCGCAAATCAAATCGGTGCCGATCGATACCTCCGCTTACCTCATCAAACCGGTGGATACCACCACGAGCATCCTCGGCGGTGCGGCACGCTACGTCAGCCGCGTGGCCGCCAACATGATCGACAACAACGGCTATGTGAAAACGGTAAACAACTTGTTCGGCAAGACCCCGGATAGCCCGTCCCCGGCGACGCAAACCGGCTTCAGCCCGCTGCCGCACCCAGGCCTGTATCCTTCGAACTATTACAAGAGCCCTCTGCAACCCGTGCTGCCCAAGTACCAAACATATCAGGGAAGGTAGGACTGGCCGTTCTTCGGGTGAGCCGTAAATCAGTGCGAACACGCAACCTCGATTCTCACCCTCCACGGAGACGGCAAATGTCCATGTTCATCGGCGAAGCACTTGCGGGCGACGGCAACGAAATCTCCCACATCGACCTCCTCATCGGCGACAAGACCGGCCCGGTCGGCATCGCCTTCGCCAATGCCTTGGCCACGCAATCGCAAGGCCACTCGAGCCTGCTCGCGGTCGTTTCCCCGAACCTCGTTTGCAAGCCCGCCACCGTGATGATCACGAAGGTGACCATCAAGGGCGCGAAACAAGCCGTGCAAATGTTCGGGCCGGCCCAAGAAGCCGTGGCCCGCGCCGTTGTGGATAGCGTCGCCGAAGGCGTGATCCCGAAGAACAAGGCCGAAGATTATGTGATCGTGTGTGGCGTGTTCATCCACTGGGACGCCGCCGACGATAAGAAGATTTACGAGTACAACTACACCGCCACCAAGATGGCGATCAAGAACGCCATGACCGGCGAACCGAAGATCGACGAAATCATCGCCAAGAAAGAAACCCGCCACCCGTTCGGGGCGAAGTAACGGCTTGGCTCCCCTCTCCCGCCGAGGGAGAGGGGAGTAAGAGTTGCAATGGAAAAGGTTCTCTTCCAATTCGATACCGATCCGCAGCCCAGCGCCTTCGATCGCGTCGTGGCGGTCGATAGTGGCGTGCATCACATTTTCAGCTACGGCGGCATCACGCCTGGGAACGTCGTACCCTTGGTTCACGGCTGCATCTTCACTCGCGGATCGAAGGATCTGAAAAACACCGCCATTTTCATCGGCGGCTCGGATGTGACCGCCGGGGAAGCGGTACTCGCGGAAGTTCAAAAGCACCTCATCCCCGCCTACGGGCTTACCGTCTCGGTAATGCTCGACAGCAACGGGGCGAACACCACCGCGGCGGCAGCCGTTCGTGCCGCGGCCAAGCACCTCGATCTCGCGAACTCGAAAGCGTTGATCCTCGGCGGCACCGGGCCGGTCGGCCAGCGCGTGGCGCATCTGCTAGCGAAGCTCGGCGGTCACGTGCGCATCGGCTCCCGGCAGAAAAACCGCGCCGAGGAAGTGGCGAAGAAGATTCAGGATGCCGTGCCCGGTGCGAAAGTGGAAGCCGTGGCCACGGCCACGAGTTCCGATGCCCCGGCGGCGCTCGCCGGGCGCGACCTCGTGTTCGCCTGTGGTGCTGCCGGTGTGGTGCTGCTACCGAAGAAGATTCGCACCGGCTGCGGAACATTGAAGGTCGCGATTGATTTGAACGGCGTGCCCCCCGCTGGGATCGAAGGCATCGAGTTGATGGATAAGGGTGCCGTACGCGACGGCGTGATCTGCTTCGGCGCTCTCGGCGTCGGCGGAAACAAGATGAAGATTCACAAGGCCGCGATTGCCGAGTTGTTCGCCCGCAACGATGCGATCATGGATGACGAAGCGATCTACGCCATCGCGGAGAAGTGAAATCCGTGG
Organism: Gemmatales bacterium; assembly: GCA_038211045.1. Taxonomy (GTDB): domain Bacteria; phylum Planctomycetota; class Planctomycetia; order Gemmatales; family Gemmataceae; genus JALHQU01. The sequence continues at coordinate 3,484 of JBBQWA010000025.1, read as the reverse complement.
TCTTCACTTTACCGCTTACCGGCGGCGGGCATCACGGTTGCCCGTGGAGCAACAGCGCCATGTAGGTTCCGTAGGCCGCCAAGAGCAACCCACCTTCCCAGCGGCTCACCCGGAACCCGGTGAACATGATCGGGAACAGCAACAGCGTAATCCCCAACATCCACCAACAATCGGATGCCAGCAACTCGGGCTGCACCGGCAGCGGCGCGAACATCCCACTCAACCCGAGGATGGCGAGGATATTGAACAGGTTCGATCCGATCACGTTGCCGATGGCCACATCGCTCCGCCCGCGGGCGCTCGACACCAACGATGCGACCACTTCCGGAAGGCCGGTTCCGATTGAAACGATCGTTAAACCGATCACCCGTTCGGACCACTTGAGGAGGCGGGCCAACTCCACCGCCCCGGTCACGGTCGAATGCGCCCCGCCCGCCAAGAGCGCCGCGCCCGCGGCCACCAATGCGATGCACACCCACGCCCGCGGCCGCGCAGCCGATGGGGTGAGTTCGTCCACCTCGGCCCGGAGGTTCTGGGCTTCCGAGGTCGTCACCTGCCCGCGCACTAAGCTCACGAGGTACGCGGTGAAGCCCATGTAAACGGCGAGGCACAACGCCGCATCGAGCCGGTTGATTTCACCGTCTTGGGCGATCACCAAACAGAGCAGCGTGACCAGCGCGAGAACCGGGTACTCCAGCCGAATCGTATTCCCGGTAATCGCGAGCGGGCGAATCAGGGCGCATATGCCCAAGATCACCGCGATGTTGAAGATGTTGGAACCGACCACATTGGCGACCGCGATATCCGGTTTCCCTTGATACGCGGCAATCGCACTCACCGCCAGTTCGGGAACCGAAGTTCCCGCCGCGACCACCGTCAGGCCGATCACGGCCGGCGTCAATCGCAAAATGGAAGCGAGGCCGACCGCACCGCGCAGGAGCATTTCGCCCCCGGCCACGAGGAGTACGATGCCCAAAGCGATCAATCCGATGGATACAAGCACGGTTGCCTCCGAGTTTCAGAATGGGAATCGGACATCACCGCCCGACCACCCGGTAAACGGTATAATTCTCATCCTCGTACACCGTCAACAATCGCTCGCATATGAGCTCGCGGTTCTTCGCTGCCACCACGTGCGTGATCCCGGCTGCGATCACGGAATCGATGGCCGGGTTCCAGTTCCGCTCCTCGTAGAGCGATTGCACCCAATTCACCCGCCGGTACCATTCGAGCACATCGGTATCCCGGTACGGGATCGCTTTGAAGTCGATGAAGATCGGCGCCCCGGTGCACAACCGGAACCGCTGGAAATCGAGGGGGATCAAGCGATTATCGGCTTGTTGTGCGGGCAGCGGTTTGAAATCGCTGGAAATGGAACCCTTCGACTGCGTCGGCTTCGGAAGCGCCACGGGGATGAGGTAGCAATCGCCGGGTTGCAAGTGGGTTCGCACGAACTGCATTAGCGGTTCCTCGGCCGCATTCACGGCGAAGCCTTCGTGGAGGGCCATGATGGCCACGCCGCCCGCGCTGAGAAACACGATCCACCCGGCGCTCGCCCACTTCGCAATCGGCCCATTCCACAACTTCGACAAATACTCGATTCCCCGTGCGAGGATCACCGCGACCGCCAAGGGAATCAGCACGGCGGAACTCCGCCACGGGAAGAGCAACGCCAGCGTGGGGTTTTTCGAGAGGATCTGTGCGACGGTGAGCGCCAACGAAGCCCCGAACAGCCCAACGAGAATCGGGAACAGCCGGGTGCGCCGCGATGCTGCGATTCCAACCAACATCAAAGCGATTTGCATCCAAGCGATACCGTCGCACCAGCGGAACGGGTCGCAGTGGTGGGGGATTCGCACTTCCACCAAGATGCGTTGGGCTTCCTCGAAACTGGCGGGATCGCTCGGCCCGAAGTTCGAGTATGCGTGCCGGAGTGAGGGCAAAACCAGCGCGAGTGACCAGAGCGGTAGGAGCCACGTTCGCACCCCGGCTTTTTGTCGCAGCATCATTCCGGTGAAGATCAGTGCGAGCAATCCTCCGGGCAGCAAATATGTGGAATGGCCGATCCCGGCGAACGCGAGTGCGGTGAACGCGGTGAAGGAATGCCCGCGCACCAACCGTTCGATCGCGAAGAGCAGGAATACCCCGAACGTGGAAGGTTGAAACACCGGCCCGAGCAGGTACTGCGCGGCGAGCCAGCCTTGAGCATAGCACGGATAATCGGTTCCGAAGAGCCGGTAACTTGCCCAGCGAAGTACCGCCGCGTGAACCGAGAAGATCATCGCGGCGAAGGCGAGTCGCTGGCCGAGCGTGGCTCGCCCGGCGGTGAGATGATCGAACAGCCCCATCAGGCTCCAGAAATAGAGCCCGAGCAGCGCCGCGTAGTAAACGTAGAAGAGCGATTCGTGCCCGTACTTCGCCGTGATTCGCACCACCGCATCGAACACGGGTGTGGGGCTTGAAGTGTTGGCCAACCAATCCGAAGCGAGTTCGCCGCGGCCCGCCTCGGCCAGGCCGTGCAGGAAATACTGGTTCTGGTTCGAGTAAAACAGCGGGGCCTGCGCGTAGCACAGTGCGAACGCCAACGCCCCGAGAATAATCACCGCGATCGATCGGGCGTTGGCCATACGAATTCTACAATTGTCAAACCGAAGCGCCAGCGAACGATCCTACGAGGATCCTTCGCTAGCGCTCGGGCTAACAAAACCACCGGCACCGCCGGTTACACGACCAACTTCCACGGCGCACGGTATTCGCGCGAAAGCATCGCGTTGGCTTTGTCGTTGCCCGCGAACTTGCGTTCCTTCGGGTCCCACTTCAGCTTCGTTCCGGTGCCGAGTTGCTGGGCGATCACGCCGAGGTGGCAAACGATCACGCTGCCGCCGCCGACTTCCGCGCTGCAAATCGGGGCTTCGCGGGTGTTCACGCAATCGAGGAAGTTCCCCATGTGATTGGTCGGCCGCTTGGGATAGAGCATCGGCATGTCCTTCATCGGCTCGGAGAGGATCTTCTGATCCGAGGCGAGCAGGCTACCGCGGCTGACGAACACGGTGCCGTTCTCGCCGAAGATCATCAGGCCGTTTTCGCTGCCACCGATCTCGCCGACTTCCTTGCCTTCGCGGTTCTTGGGCTTGTTGCCATCCTTGTTCACCAGGTTCTTCACGGCGGTGCCGCGCCCGTCCATCGCGGTGACTTTAGTACCGTTGGCGTAGGTGTAGAGCACTTTGAAAGTGGCCGGGAGGTTGTAGCCGTCGCCTTTAGTGTAGCGCTCGGAAAGTTCGAGGGCTTCCACTTCGACGGGGCCGCTACCGTCCATGCCGAGGCACCACTGGGCGATGTCTAAGTGGTGGGCGCCCCAGTCGGTCATCTTGCCGCCGCTGTAGTTATCCCACCAGCGGAATTCGTAGTGGCAGTTGGTGTGCTTGTTGTCTTTAGAAATGCGGTAGGGCACCTTCGCGGTGGGGCCGCACCACATGTCCCAATC
>JBBQWA010000024.1:0-21076 GCA_038211045.1 Gemmatales bacterium | reverse complement strand
TTCGGCAAACTGCGGGTGACGTACACCCCGACCACCCTCACGGCCGACCTGCACGGCAAGGCCGAGGCGGGCCGGTACGAGGTGCTGGGCAAGGACAAGCACTCGGTCGCCATCCGCGAGATCATGGACAAGCCGTCGTGGCTGGACGGGGTGGTGGAGTTGAGCGAGTTCACGGTCATCCAGTTCGACGGCCCGGACTCGTACTGGCTGTACACCCAGATCGGCGGCATCCGGGAGTACTTCAAGCGGGTGCGGTAGCCACAGGCACACAAGGCACGCCGCTCCAGGAACGTTAGGCCTGCCTAAGTAGCGAGTGGCGTTGAAGTTGCGTTTCGATTCTCCCTTCGGCGCGCAGTTTCTCCGCGAACTGTCCGGAAGGGTTTCCGGCAGTCGGGCCTGGCCAAGATGTTAAAGTTCAACCTCGATCGTCGCATGTTCTGATGGCGTCACCTCAACACAGGTCGGCGGCAGGTATCTCGATCTTCTTCAACTCGTAGCCCATCTCTTTCGCACGCCGATGCAGATTCTTCTCCTGCCGCTCACTCGACCCGGCTCACACGTTCACGCATTCAAGAACATCGGCTCCGGCGTCGACACGACCTCGCCGTCCGACTTCACGTAGCCGTTCTATCTGTGCGCAGGGGGTAGCGGTCTGAGCCTAACTCAGATGCTGGGAAGGTCGTCGAAACCGAAGTTTCTGGCGGGTGGGGGTAATCCACACATGACCGCCATTAACCAAAGCCGATCGGAAGTATCGGTTGCTTCCGCCGCATCCCGCTGCGATAATACCACATCTCTGAAGGGTATCATTGATGGGTCGCGCCGGTTGGATCGCTCTGGGGGTTTGCCTGTTCGCATGCGCGGGCTTCGCCCCGGCACAAGCGCCACTGCCGAATGGCACCCCGTCCGAAGAGGCGCTTCGCAAACTCGCCGCCCAACTCAGCGGCCCGAAATCGGGTTTTCCCAAATTGAGCGAGGGGCAACTCGAATGGCTGCAAATGTTGGCGAAGGATCCCAAATTCCGGCGCGAGCTCGAGCAGGAATTGAGAAATAACCCGCAGTTGATCGAACAGTTGAAGCAAGCCGAACCCGATCTGGCCAAGAGGATTCAGAAGGAAATTCCCAACTTGCCACCGGGGGAAACTCGACCGTCGCCGAACATCCCGGGTCAACCGCCGCAATCGCCCGGCACGCCGAACCCGAATTCCCCCAAGACGCCGAACCCTGCCGAAGAGAACCGCGAGTTCCAAGAGATGGCCAAACTGTGGGAGCAGGCCGTCGGCCCACTCGACAACACCCCCGCCGTGAAGCAGGCCCTTCTCGACATGTTCAGCGGTTCCCCCGGTTCCAAGCCCGGCGGCAAACCCTTCTGGGCCGATTGGAAATCGTCGAAACCGGGCCAAGGCGGCAACGCCAGTTTCTTGAAGTGGCTGCAAGGGTTGAACGGCGGTTCCGGAAAAACGAACCTCAAAATGCCGAAGTGGTTCGGGGGCAAAGCCCCGAACTTGGAAGCCCCTTCGATGAAAATGCCCACCGCCCCGAAGATACCTTCGCTCGGCTTCAGCGGCTTCGATTTCAACGTCGGCGGCTTCTCCGGCCTCGGTAGTGCCGGGATGGCCTTGGGGATCGCACTGTTGGTGGGTTTGGTGTCCTTCCTCATTTGGAAGTTCGCCCCGCAGTTGGGCCTCGGGCGATCCCGATCCCCCAAGGCGCTACCCGGCCTCGGGCCGTGGCCCATCGATCCGCGTTTGATTGCGGATCGCGCCGGGTTGATCCTCGCCTTCGAGTACATCTCGGTATTGCTCTGCGGCGACGGCGCCCGCGTGTGGAATCACGCCACGATTGCGGAAGCGTTACGGGATTCGGTTCCCGCGGCCGCACCGTTCGCCGGGCCGCTGGCGAGGCTGTATGCGTTGGCTCGATACACGCCGCAATCCGAGCAACTTTCTCCGGAAACGATAGAAGAGGGGCGGGGCTACCTCTGCCAACTCGCGGGGGTACCCGCAGCGTGAAAGACGTCGTCCAACCCCACCACTTGGAAAGCCGACGGACGGCGTCCGTCGGACAGCGGCACACCGTGCCGCCGCTTTCTCTCCTGTTCACTCTCGTGTTTCTTCTCACGACCCCACCTGCATTCGCACAGCCGATCAAGGTGTCGAAGGCGCCGCCCCCTGCGGACCAAGGCACGGCCCTATTTCGCGGGTTGTTCCATTTCTACGGGGTGAAGCCTGTTACCGATCTCCCTGAGCGAGGGAACCGCGAAACGATCGTGGTGATCTTCGGGCCGCCGGTGAACGCCGCCGGACTTTCCGTGGAATTGATCAAGACGACGCTCGACGCGGGTGGTTCCGTCCTCGTGGCCACGGATGCCGGGGGCGAGCTGAAGAACATCTTTGAGGATGGCGAAACGATCCGGATGCAACGCGGACCGGTGATCTGTGCTTCGCTCTCCGAGCGCCTGGGTGGGCTGCAGGATTACCCCATCGTTACGACAGAATGGCCTTTCGGCGGCACCACCGGCCCGGGAGAGCTACGACTGGCCACCGCATCGCCGGGGACATTGAACTTCGATCAATCGCCGAAGAGCCCTCCCAAATGGCACGTGGGCTTTTCCGGAGCGTGCTTCCGAGGCGGGCAGATCCTCGACGCGGACGATCTCTTTGCCGTCGTGGACACCGGCCCGGCCACGCGGCCGTACCGCTGCCTCGTGATGGCCGACCAGAAGGTGTTCAGCAACCAACTCCTGTACGCCTCTGCAATGGACTACAACGGCATCACGCCCGACAACTTTCGCTTCGCCAACGAAACTGTGAAGTGGCTCGCAGCGGATGGAACTCGGAAACAGTGCGTGTTCATCGAGAGCGGAAAGATCCAAAAGCGGTTCGATGAATTCGATTTTAGCGCACTCCCGCAAACGCCCCCACCGAATCTCCCCTTCCCGCCGTTGCCGAACCCGCTCGATCGCCCGGTTCAGGAAGGCGTGGCCAAGCTCATCGATGAAACGATCGCCAAGCTCGAAGACGATAACCGATTCAATCAGCCGCTCACGCAGAACACGCGATTCTACGGTGCCCTCCTCGGCGCACTCTTGCTTTTCGGGCTTGCGGTGGCCACGGTGCTGTTCGCCCGGCGAGTTTGGCGCCACCGCCATTCGCCGGAGTACCAGCCGCTGCCCGCCGATCCCCATCTCCTCGGCAGCGATGCGCCGCTCGGTTCCTTCGAACACCGCCGCCTCGAACTCCTCCGCGGCGGCGATTTCCGCGCCCCGGTAACGGCGTACCTCCGGCGGATGTTCGAGCAAAGGGGATTATCTCCGGGCGCCGCGGGCCGCGCGATGCCCCCGCTGGAGATTCGCTCCCGGAATCGTGCGGAGTTGAAAGCGATGATCCGCGAACTTTGGGACGAAGCATTCGTGTTCGATCGCGGCCCGCTGCCGTACACTCGTTGGAAGGAGATCGAGCCGGCGTTCGCCGCGGTGAAGTCTGCCGCAGACGGCGAACTCTGGGAGTTCCGCCGCGAAAGCTGAAATCGATGGGTTCGCCGCGAGCTTGCGAGCGGAATTTCCGGAGTCCGCTCGCAAGCTCGCGGCGAACTGTTTTGATCGCAGAGACCCCGACCCCATGAGTTCCCGCCCCGCCCCAGTACTTCCCATTTCGCCGCCCGAAGGGGATACCGCCGCCGGGCGCGCGTTGGCCGAAGAAGCCAGCCGGATGCGCGTCGAAGTGGCGTCGCAGATTTCCCGGGTGGTCGTCGGCGTCGATGACGTGGTCGAACAATTGTTGATCGCCATGATCTGCGGCGGCCACGTGCTGTTGGAAGGCGTGCCCGGCGTGGCGAAGACTACGCTCTCGAAGGTGTTCGCCAAGATTCTCGGCTGCCAGTATCAACGGGTGCAATTCACCCCCGATCTGCTCCCCTCGGACGTGACCGGAACTTCGATCTTCGATCGCAACACCAACGATTTCGTCCTCCGCCGCGGGCCGATCTTCTGCCAAGTGCTGCTCGCCGATGAAATCAACCGCGCCCCCGCCAAAACGCAAGCGGCGTTGCTCGAAGCGATGCAAGAATTTCAAGTGACCGTCGATGGTCAAACGATCCCATTGCCCCGGCCGTTCCTCGTGTTGGCCACGCAGAATCCGATCGAACAGGAAGGCGTGTACCGCCTGCCCGAAGCGCAGCTCGATCGATTCTTGTTGCGGGTGGAAATGGGCTACCCCGGCTTCGATCACGAAGTGAACCTCTTAAAGATCCACGGCAAGCCGCTGGTGGAACTCGAAAGTATGTTCACGCCCGAGCGCATTCTGAAATTGCAGGCCGAGTTGCAATTCGTGTACGGGCAGGAATCGCTCTACAGGTACATCGTTCAACTCGCCGAGGTCACGCGGAAGCATCCGGATATCGCGCTCGGGGCCAGCCCGCGGGCGGCGCTCTCCATGTTGCGGTGCGCCCGCGCCAAGGCGGTTCTCCGCGGCCGGCATTACGTCACGCACGAAGACGTTCAAACCGTCGCGTTCGGAGTGTTGGGCCACCGTTTGATCTTGCGTCCGGAAGCGGAGATCGAAGGCCGCACCGTGGCGGATGTCGTGCGCGAGATGCTTGCGGAAGTGCCGGTGTTGGAAACGCAGTGACACCGCCGCTCGGGCAAGACCGTGCTTTCCTTTCCCCTACCAGCGCCATTCCAAGCCGAGTTGTACCCCTTGCACGATCAAATCGGCTTGGGTGAAGGTCGGAGCGGGGCGGGCTTGGCCACTCGGCGGTGCCGGAGAATTCAGGTTCGGCACCGAGGCCGCATCCAGAACTGTATCGATCTGATCGCCGGGGCGAATCACCCTCGACCAATACAAGAAGTTGTAACCCACGTAAGCCCGCAGGTTCGGCCGGATCGCGTAACCGAGGTTCAACGTCGCTTCGGGTACCACCGCGAACTCGTTCCGAGAATGCGAACCGATGTTCGAACCGATGGCCAACAATCCGCCCCGGAACATCTGCGTGGCTTGGCCGGGGCGGGTCCGCTGTTGAAACCCGTTGATCGTCACCGTCTCGCGGGTGAAACCGACAGCGGCGGACGCGCGGAGATCGACATCGAATCGCCCGCTCCGCCGGTTCAATGCGTAACCGAGCTGACCGCCGTGGAACGTATTCTGCGTGACGAAACTATCCTGCACGTAAACCCGAGTGCCGGGCGGATCGGGCAACGGTGGGCTGGTGCCGGTGGAAGTAATGAACTCTTCCATCACCAACGATTCTTGGAGCGTAAGCGTGCGGTACCCGGCGAACCACGCCGAGGTGCGGTCGCACGTTCGGCAGATGGCCTGCTTGTAGTTCAAATCGGCGCCCCACAGTGAACGATCGGCACTCACTGTGAATCGCCCCACCGAGATTCCCGGTTGGGCCACCACTTCGACCGCCTGCTGACCGTTATCCGCCCGGGTGAAGGGACGCGAGATCACGGGAAGCCCATCGACCGTGGTGATTGTACCGCGTTGGCCGAGGAAGAAGTAGCTGCCATCGAAGCCGCGGCTCCCGTCGCAATCGGTATCGAGCCAACCGCCGGCGCGAACGCGAAAACCGAATTGCGGGTTCGGCCCGATGGTGCCCGGCCCGATCAGGTTCTGCGTGCCTGGGTTGCCGAGAAGGCCTGGGTTGCCGAGGGTGTTCGTGGTGGCGAGCGTCGGGATGCGGGCCGGGTTCGTCCACCATGTGAGGAATTCGGTTTGAACGAACCAATGATCGGTCGCCGGGCCGGCAAAGGCGTGGGAAGGCTGTTCCAGATCCAAGCCGATGCCATCGCGGAAGGAATAATCGCGGGAGAGTTGCATCTCGGGGGAGCCGTACACACCGTGGCGATTGACGCCTTGCAATGGCGAAGTGTACATGCCTGGAACCGGCTCCAATACCGTTTCCCCTTCCGAGCACGGTGCGACCGAAGGCGGAAGCGGCGCCGGAACCTGTGCGGGGGCGGGTGACACTTCGGTGGGCTGAGGCAACGGCTTCGATTCTTCCTTCACCGGCGGATTCGGCACCGGCGCCGGAACAGTCTTTTGAACGACCGGTTCCAATTGCGGTATCCGCAGGACATCGGCATCCGCAACGGCGGAAGTGGGTCGAACGGCTCGGAACTCCGGCGGATGCTCGGGAGCTTTCACCTTGGGTTCCGGCGCCGGCACGGCCGGTTGCGTGAAATCGCTGATGATGACGGGAAACTGCGGAGGTGCGGGCACATTCGCGGGCGGCGCAGGCGGAACTGGATTCGCAGCGGGTTTGGCCGGGCTGGATACCGGCGCAGAGAAGGGCTTTTCGGCCTTTCCCCAATCCAAGATTTCGGGCTTGGCCGAGGCGGGAGCCGTGGGAATCGGCAGCGCCGTCGCCACCGGCTTCGGCACGATCACGATCACATCTTGGGTCAATGCGGGGGCTTTCCACGCCGGTTCTTCGGCGTAGCCGTAGCTGCCGAGGAAACCGAGCGCCGATAGTGCCGTAGTCCGAACGCGGTTCATACCCACTCCCTGCCAAAGGTGGCGTCTCGGGTTTCATCGGCGTTCAACCATCGCAATCCGCACAATTTCTCCAATCCGGGCGGGGCTTTCGCAATGCGCAGCTTCGCCAACTTGACATTCCACCTCGCAGTGGGACGCCATCGCACCACTTTCATTACAATTCCCCCATCACAAACCTCTCCCATCGGAGTTCGCGATGAAACTCGGCATGAACCTATTGCTCTGGACCGGCCACATCACCGAAGAGCAATACCCCGTGATGGCGAAGATCAAAGCCGCCGGGTTCGACGGGGTCGAGCTGCCGATCTTCGACGAAGATGTGGCCAGGTACAAAACGATCCGGAGCGAGTTGGACAAACAAGGGCTGAAGTGTACCACCGTGACGGTGATGACGCCCGAAGCCAACCCGATCAGCCCGGACGAAACGAACCGCGCCGACGCCGTGGAACGGTTAAAGAAGATCATCGAGATCAATCACGTTCTCGGCAGCGAGGCGATGTGCGGGCCGTTTCACTCCCCGCTCGGGGTGTTCAGCGGCAGCGGGCCGACCGACGAGGAAAAAGGACGGGCCGTGGAAGTGCTTCGGCAAGCCGCCGAATTCGCCCAGCAGGCGAACCTCAAGCTCGCCATCGAATATCTGAACCGCTTCGAGTGCTACTTCCTTACCACCGCCAAGGATGCCGCGGCGCTCGTGAAGCGCGTCGATCACCCCAACTTCCGCTGCATGTACGATACCTTCCACGCGCACATCGAAGAGAAAAGCCAAGCGGGCGCCATCGCCACCGCGAACGGATCGTTCGCCCACGTTCACATTTCCGAGAACGATCGCGGCACCCCCGGCACCGGCCAAGTGCATTGGGATGAAGCCTTCGCCGCGTTCAAAAAGACCGGCTACGACGGTTGGATGGTGATCGAAGCATTCGGTCGGGCACTCCCCGATTTGGCCGCCGCAACGCGAGTCTGGCGCGATTTGTTCGCCGCGCCGGAGGATGTGTACGTCAACGGCATCGCGTTCATCAAGAAGATGCTGGCGAAAGAATGATACTTCAATCGGTGCCTCGCAGTTACACACGCGGGCTTTACAATACATTCGGCTTCGACCCGGCTTCGACCCCTTTCGCTCCCCCCGAGGTTCCCGTGTTTCGATTCCTACTCGCCTTCGCATTCGCAGTGCCCGCTTTGGGCCAAGAGCCGCCGGTCGATCCGTTCGCCAAGTGGGACAAGGAAATCTCCGCCATCGAAGCGCGGTTGAAAGCGAAGCCCCCGGAGAAGGGAAGCATCTTCTTTGCCGGGAGTTCGAGTATCAAATTGTGGGATCTGAAGAAATCGTTCCCCGATCTGCCGGTAGTCAACGTCGGTTTCGGCGGCTCCATCATTCGGGATACCACACACTTCGCCGGGAAGATCCTGCTGCCGTACGAACCCAAGGCGATCGTCTTTTACGCCGGGGACAACGACCTCGGTGCCAAGCGCACACCGGAACAGGTGCGGGAAGACTTCCGCGAGTTCGTCAAAGTGATCCGCGGCAAGCTGCCGAAGGCCGAGATCCTGTTCGTGGCGGTGAAGCCCAGCCCCAAGCGCTGGGCGATCTACGATCAGCAGCAGAAGGCCAACGCCATGGTGAAGGAGGACTGCGAGAAGGGCGAGAACCTAGAATACGTGGATGTCGTCGGGCCGATGCTGGGCAAGGACGGCATGCCGTTACCGGACATCTTCAAGGCGGACAACCTGCACATGAACGACAAGGGCTACGAAATCTGGACGGCGATACTGAAGCCGATGCTGAAGTGATCTTCGGCGCCGGAAGCGTCAGCGACGATTGCAAAAAGACCATCGCTTACGCTTCCGGCTCGGAAATACTGCGAATACTCGCAAACCACGCCTTCGCCTTACCCAGCGTCGGGAACTTCACCAGCATAAACAGCACCATCGCGGCGATGAACACCAGCATGAGCCGATCCGCCGTGAGGTGGAACAGGATGGCCGTGGTAATCGCGGCCCCATCGGCCAAGGCGAATTCGGTGAACTTTCCCGCCGCGTACACCCGCCAGAGTCGGTCGGGTTCGGTTTCCCTTTCCGCCCCGTCCTCGGGATCATCGGCGGGACTGGTGAGTACCCGGGCCACGCCGCGTTTCCAGATCAACGGTACAACCATCGAAGCGACCGCCACACACGTGAGCGAAGCGAACGCCACCGCGACCGTGACCACCGGCACGCCGGAAACTTTTCCGGCGTTCCCACCCAAAGGCCGACCGCCGAGGGCGAATTCCACCGTGGCGATCACCCCGGTCGTGAGAAAAAGCACCCCGAGAATCAGCACGGCACAAAGCATGCGGATACCGCGGAGGCGATCCGAAAAGGGCGGGCGTTCAAAATCGGGAACGTCGCTGGCGAGGTACTGACGAATGCGATTGGTGGGCATGGTGATATTGTATTTCGAAGCCGGAAGCGTCAGCGACGATGCTCGTATTTCCGAGCCGGAAGCGTCAGCGACGATGTCGTATTTCGGAGCCGGAAGCGTCAGCGACGATGTCGTATTTCGGAGCCGGAAGCGTCAGCGACGAAACCGCTACCGGCAACGGATGTCGCGGTATTCCAAGGGGAACTCGTAGTCCTTCAACAACGGGTGCCCGACCCAATCGTCGGCGAGGAGAATCCGCCGGGGATCGGGATGGCCGAGGAACGTGATGCCGAAGAAATCGAAGCATTCGCGCTCGTGCCAATCGGCGGTTCGCCAGACGTTGCTCACCGTGGGCAGTTCCGCACCCGCCCGCGGCAGATACACTTTCACGGTGAAGCGCCGACCCGGCACGCGGAAGCTCGATAGGTGGTACACCACTTCGAGGTGCGGCTCGAACCCGGCCTTCGCCAACTTCTTCGCATCCGGTTCCAAGTAATCTATGCCGCCAAGGTTGTTGAGGATTTCGAATTGCAACCGCGGATCATTTTTGAGGAACTCGCAGACGTCCGCGATCCTCGCCGGTTCGACCTGAACGAACGGATCGAACACCTCCGCCTGCACGGCGAGAATCGCCGGGCCGAAGTCGGATTGCAGGATGGCGATGATTTCGGGGGGAGTCATGGTTATCATTGCTCTCAACCACGGTAGCAATCGGAATCACTATCTAACAACTGTCAACTATCGACCAATAACTATTCCCAAACACTCGATCCTAGATGGAACTATCAAGTAGTTGTTAGTTGACAGTCATCGGTTGTAAGTCCCACACTCGCCGATTCCTTCCCTAAAAATCCTTCACGACTATTCTATTCGATATCCGCACTCGAGGACTGCCATGGATACGCTGCACATCGCCAACAAGCTTTATTCGTCGTGGTCGATGCGGCCGTGGGTGCTGATGAAGGAACTCGGCATCCCGTTCGAGGAGGTGCTGCACCCCTTCGGCGAACCAGGTTACTGGGATGCCTTCTCCCCCTCGGGCCGCGTGCCGTGCCTGCACTCGGATGGCGTGATCGTGTGGGAATCGCTGGCCATCGTGGAATTCCTGAACGAGCGATACCGCGGTGTTTGGCCGGCCGATGCGACGGCCCGCGCATGGGCCCGGTGCGCCGCTTCCGAGATGCACGCCGGCTTCCAAACGCTGCGCCAACAGTGTTCGATGCACTGCGGCCTGCGCGTTCGTTTGCACCACGTTCCCGAGCTCTTGCAGCGCGACATCGACCGCATTGTACAACTTTGGAACGAAGGCCTCGAACGCTTCGGCGGTCCCTTCCTGGCCGGGTATTGGTTCACCGCCGTCGATGCCTTCTTCGTTCCCGTGGCCATCCGCTTCGAGAATTACGGCATTCCTCTCACCGGCCCGGCCGAGGCGTACAAGCAAAGGCTTCTCGGCCTCGCTTCCGTACGCTCGTGGATCGACGCCGCCCTGCGGGAACCCTGGACCGACGAGGAACACGACCGGGACGTGCGGAATGCGGGCGTTGTGCTTGAGGATATGCGGGTACGGGGATGAAGCTTGACAAGTTTAGATGTTAGGTTCCCGATACCACGGTTCCGACAAATCTCGGCGTGTGGCTCGCCAACCCTACGGGAGATCAACTAATTCGAGATTCGTCGGATCGCTGATCGTCATTTCTTCCAACGACATGATTGCCGCGTCGTCAATGTCAGGCGTCACCCATTCGAGAAATTGCCACGCCCCGTCATCAAGGTCGTGAGTGACCCGAAGAATGGGAGCAACTCCGTTCATAATGTTCTTGACCGTGACCACTGCGACGTTTCTTGGATCCGCAAAGGGCCAGTCAATCATGATTCGATCCTTGGTTCAATCTTCCGGCAGATCGCCATGTTCGACAAAGTAACGCATGTCGCGCGGGCAAGATTCCCACGCTTTCATATACGTCGTTTCGAGCGGCACGTTGATGAACTGATCGGGTTCGATATATGCCGGCATATCCGGGAGCACATTATTCACGGCAACTCGTTCGAGGAAGGCTTCGGTCACGTCGGTCGTGTACGGTTCTTCGGCGCGGTACGCTGTCAACGTCAGTGGTTCCGCCGGGGTGGGATCGAATGTGGGATCGTGTTGATCGTCCCAGATCAGGGGATGGATGCCGTTGGGAGCCAGCTTGTTTGGCGGGAGGATGTCGATCAAAACCACGTTGACTCCCGCCGCAAGGAAATCTTGGGTCTTCTCAACGAAGTCGGCCAGTGCTTTTCGCCCCCGTTTATTCCCGGGTGAAACGATTTCGAGGATGCAAACGATGTCGCCCAAGCTATGACGAATTACGACGCGGTTGCCACGAGACGCAAGGGATTTCTCGATCCGCGTTTCCGAGAATCGCGTGACGGGTCTTTCGAGTGTCGCAGCCCCTCCACTCACAGGTCGCGGTTTCTTAGGCTTCTTCCGCCGTTCCACGGCCAAGACGTCCGGTTCAAAGTCGGGGGTTCGCTGTTCCACAAGTGCGGAGAAACCGGGCGGCAACAATTCATTGAGCGCACGCCGAAGTTCCATCGCCCAAGCTTGATGGAAATCATGAAACAAGTTGACATCGACCTGCGACCAATCGTGAACAGGCATGATTCGCTCCTCCGATCAGATTTTAGCCGGTTTCGCGGCTTCCTTCTGGGCCACCTTGAACGCGGTCGCCTTCTCGGTATCCGCCAGCTCCGCGGGGAGCAGCACGCTTCCCGTCCGCTTCGGCTCCATCTCGAACTCCGCGACTTCCTTTCGCAGCGTTCGCATGGTCCGAACCTTATCTTGCACGCGCATCAGGCCTTCCAACAACGCCTCCGGCCGGGGCGGGCACCCTGGCACGTACACATCTACCGGCACAACGAGGTCGACGCCCTTCACCACGTTGTAGCCGTACTTGTAGTATGGCCCGCCGCCGCAGGTGCAGGCCCCCATCGCGATCACGAACTTCGGGTCGGGCATCAGGTCGTACAGCCGGCGCACGCGCTCGGCCATCTTGAGGTTCACCGTGCCGGCCACGATCATCAGGTCGGCTTGCCGGGGCGTGGCGCGGAAGGCGCCGGCGCCGAAGCGGTCGATGTCGTAGCGCGGCCCACCTACGGCCATCATCTCGATGGCACAACAAGCGAGGCCGAAGGTCATCGGCCAGAGCGAACTCGATCGCGCCCAATCGATGGCGGTATCGAGCGACGTGACGACGAAGCCGTCGTCGAAGCGGTTTTCGAGGATGGGCATGCTTATTCCTCGGTTCAGGGCAACAGATCGGCGACGAGGATCGTTTTGTCCGGGGCCGCCAGCGGGCTGACGCTTTCGGTGTCCTTCAGTGTGAGCTGTTCCCCGTAGGTGCCATCGCGCTGCGGATCGCGGAAGACGTACAGCAGCCGGTCGTTCACATCGAGCACCCAATAATCGGCGATGCCCGCCGAGGCGTAGAGTTCCAGCTTCAGGCCGGCGTCGAACTTGAAGGACGTATCGCTGATCTCGAGAATCAGTTCCGCCGAGGTAGGATGCGCGAAGTTGTCTCGGGGCGAACCGCGAACCATGGCGATATCCGGATCCGGATCGGTGGCTTTGCCCAGCAACAGTGGCATTTGCGCGCACACTCGCCATCCTGTTCCGAATGCTCCTTGCATCGCCAAGGTCGAGAGTTCGAGAGAAAGCCGATGCGGCGGGTTCATGGGTCCTTCCTCGAAGATTTCACCGCGGATCAAGCACGCTTGTTTGCCCACGAACAGTCCGGCCTCACCGAGGTTGTGGAACTCCTCCACGGTGAACCTCTTCGGCCCCGGTGGACTGATGGGCGCGAGTGTCGGCAACTTGGAGCGGCGCGGAGGAACGAGCAACGTGGTCATATTCACTCCCAATGAACATTGTTGATTATACCACGGGCGGCTTCGGTTCCCGATCCTTCAACTCCTTCACCCATTCGAGATCGCCGCGGCGCCAGAGGTAGGCGAAGCCGAGGAGTAAGATGCCGAAGAAGGCCAAGAATTCGAGGAAGGCGAAGTGGGCGAACAACAAACCGGGGTAATCCCCGGATTGCCCTTCGCGTGCGGCCGTGCCGAAGACCACGGCCCACGGAAAGAAGAAGGCGATTTCCACATCGAAGATCACGAACAACAGTGCGACCACATAGAACCGCAGGTCGAACTGCACCCACGCGGTGCCGATGGGCTTCTCGCCGCACTCGTATACTTCGCCCTTCTCCGTTGAAGGCTTGTTCGGACGGATCAATTTGCCAACGAACAAATTCGTGAGCAGGAAGACTGCCCCGAACGCGACGAAAACGAGGATCGACAGGGCGAGTTCCATTGACTTTCCTTCCGAGCCGGAAGCGTTAGCGACGATGTGTTCGCATCGTCGCTAACGCTTCCGGCTCGGTTGTTATGCCGTTTTCGTCCACACCGGCAAACTCACCTTCTTCGATTCCTTCACGACTGTCGGAGTCAATGCATCCGCTCCCCATGCCACGTCCAACGGCAGCTTGGCGAAATCGACGATGCAGCCGTCCCGCGTGTAGCCGCTGATATCGTGGCTGCTGCCCATGAAAATGCAATCGACCGGGCAGGGATCGACGCAGAGCGCGCAGAACATGCACTTCGTGTAATCGATCTTGAACCCGGTGACGGCGAACCCCTTGAGCGGCGGGGTCGCCTTCTCCTTCTCGATGTAGATGCAATCGACCGGGCAAGCGCGGGCGCACTTGTCGCAGCCGATGCACGCCGTGAGATCGAAACGGTGATAGCCGCGGTAGCGTGGCCGGATCGGCACGGGCTTTTCCGGATATTCGAAGTGCTGCGTGAATGCCTTGCGGCGAAAGCTTTGCACCGCGTACCAGAGCGTCAGGTTCATCCCTTGCGAGATGCTAGCGATCGCCCGAGCGACGTTTCGGATCCACGAAAACATAACCACCCTTCCTGCGGGATACAATCAGCCCTATCAGTTTCAATTATATCGCACAATTCCGGGTACCCCATGGTTCCTCCCACTCCGACCGCATTGCCAACGCCCCCGCACCGCTCTCGCCGTTGGATGGGTTATGTCCTTCTCACGTTGCTCGCCGGGGGTACGGTATACGCCCTCACCACCTTTTTGAACCGGCCGGTTCCGGCGCCGCTAGGCATCGAGCAGAATCTAGCAAAAAACGATTTGCCAATTGAGCCCGCGCCCAACTTGGTGCCCCGCTCGGGCACGGTGCGAAATCCCTCGACGAACGCCACGCCAAACACCCCTACCCCCATTAAAAGTCAACCGCCGCTCGGCATGGTTTCGATTCCTGCCGGGGACTTCGTGATGGGTACTGCCGATGGCAAAGTCGAGGAAAAGCCGATCCACAGGGTAAAAGTGTCCGCGTTCTTCATGGATGAACACGAAGTGACGAACGCCGAGTTCCGCAAGTTCGTCGAAGCGACGAATTTCGTCACCTTGGCCGAGAAACCGATCGATTGGGAGGAGATGAAGAAGAACCTGCCCCCCGGCACTCCGAAGCCACCCGATTCCGACCTCGTGCCGAGTTCGCTCGTCTTCACCCCCCCTGCGGAAGCGACCGATTTGAACAACTGGCAACAGTGGTGGCGGCTCATTCCCGGGGCCGATTGGAAGCACCCCGAAGGCCCCAAGAGCAACATCCAAGGGAAGGACAATCATCCGGTGGTTCAGGTCGCGTTCACCGATGCGGAAGCCTACGCCAAGTGGGCCGGGAAGCGGTTGCCGACCGAGGCGGAATGGGAATACGCCGCCCGCGGCGGCTTGGTTGGGAAGCGGTACACTTGGGGGGACGACAAGCCGGGCGACGACAACGGCAGGGTCGCCAATATCTGGCAGGGGAAGTTCCCGGTGCAGAATCTCAAAACGGATGGCTACGACCGCACCGCCCCGGTGAAGAGCTACCCGGCCAACGGCTACGGCCTTTACGATACGGCCGGCAACGTGTGGGAGTGGTGCTCCGACTGGTACCAACCGCGATATCCGGGCGAGGATCAGGTGAACCCCAAAGGCCCGAAGGTTAGCATCGACGAGCACGGACTGCGGATGCCGAGGCGCGTGACCCGGGGCGGTTCGTTCCTGTGCCATTCCAGTTATTGCGAAGCGTACCGCACCGGCGCCCGGCAAGGATCGGATGTCGATACGAGTATGTCGCACACCGGCTTCCGCTGCGTACTCTCGATCGAGGAATGACGTCGAATGTTTATGAGTGTCACGCCAAGATCGGCTTCAACACCTCGCCGGCCACATCGGTCAAGCGGAAGTCTCGGCCTTGGAATTTGTAAGTGAGCGCCTTGTGATCGAGGCCGAGCAGGTGCAGCATGGTCGCGTGCAAGTCGTTCACGTGCGTTTTGTTCTCGGTTGCGTAGTAACCGAGTTCGTCGGTGTTGCCGTAGCTGATGCCGCCCTTCACGCCGCCGCCCGCCATCCACATGCTGAACCCGGCGAGGTGGTGATCGCGGCCGGTGCCTTGATTCATCGGCGTTCGGCCAAATTCGGTACCGAAGACCACGAGCGTATCCTTCAGCATGCCGCGATCTTTCAAATCGGTGAGGAGCGCCATGGTCCCGCGATCGACTTCCTTAGCGGTGCCCGCCGCGTGATCCTTCACGCTGCCGTGGTGATCCCAGTCGCGGTGGTACACTTGAATGAAGCGGACGCCGCGCTCGGCGAGCCGCCGGGCGAGCAGGCAGTTGGAAGCGAAGGAACCATCGCCCCCCTTGGTTCCGTAGAGATCGAGCACCTTCTGCGATTCGCTCTTGAAATCGACCAAGGCCGGCACACCGGTTTGCATCTGTGCGGCGAGTTCGTACTGGCTGATCCGCGTGGCGATTTCGGGATCGTCGATGGCTTCGTTCTCAATCTGGTTCAACTTCTTCACGGCGTCGATCACATCGCGCTGTTGCGTATCCGATACACCCGCCGGGTTCTTGACGTAGAGCACCGGGTCGCCCTGGCTGCGCAAATGCACCCCTTGGAACTTGCCGGGGAGGAATCCGCTATGCCATTGCCGCGCTGCGATGGGCTGGGCCTGGCCGAACTTGCCGGTGCTCACGAGCACGACGAACCCCGGCAGGTCTTTCGCCTCACTGCCAAGGCCGTACCAGAGCCACGACCCGGCCGATGGTCGGCCCGAGATCATGCTGCCGGTGTTCATGAGCGTGTGGGCAGGGTCGTGGTTGATGGCATCCGTATGCATGCCGCGGAGCAGGCAGAGATCGTCGGCGCACTTCCCGGCGAGTTCGGGGAACACGGTGCTGATTTCGAGGCCCGATTTTCCCCACTTCTTGAACGGGTGTTGCGGCGCGAAGCAGTTCAGTTTCGACCCCTGCAATTGGGCGATCTGTTGGCCCTTGGTGTAGCTTTCGGGCATCGGTTTTCCGTGTAGCTCGGCGAGCTTCGGCTTGGGGTCGAAGGTTTCGAGGTGGCTCATCCCCCCGGCCATGTAGAGCCAGATCACCCGCTTGGCCTTCGCCGCCGGGTTGGCATTGGCCGTCTCGGCCATGAGCGAGGAAAGCGCGACCGCTCCGACGCCTTGGGCGTTGCGACCGAGAAACGAACGGCGATGGAGTGTGTGCATGAGGGGTAGTCTCGGAATCAACACTGGCGAGCCGGGAGCGTCAGCGACCGGAGGTTACAGGCGAATCGCTCCGTTCGCTAACGCTCCCGGCTCGGCAGTGCGGTTGCGGTTGGAACGTTCTCTACCTGAATTCGATTGCTAACTATGGAATAATCTATCGCACTTGGGGTCATATCCCCAAGGGGAATCGTGCCATGGCGAACAGTGACCTTAAATCCTCAGAGTGGGCGACGCTCGCTTTGATTATGAACATTCCGTGGATTGGGGTCACCTTGATGGTGCTCCAGCAAGTCACCAGTGCAACTGGAGTCATCGCGGGGGAAATATGGCTCGGGCCAATGATCGTGTGGGGATTTACCGTTCCGTTCGTTGCCATTGCGTGTGCGATTGCCATGCACAAAAATCGTCCTCAAAAAAGTTAAACAGCAATCTCCACAACGAATCTTGCTTCTGCGCCCGGCGTTGCCGTACCCTTTGGGTATGTCCACGCCGTTTCTATTTCCCGATGCCGCAGATGCACCCGCCCCGCTGCCGACGCTCTTCGCCGAGATCGTGTTCGATCGCCCACTCGATTCGGCTTACACCTATGCCGTGCCGGATCACCTCGCCCAAGCCATCGGCATCGGCAAACGTGTGGAATGTTCCTTCGGTAAAGGCACCCGGAACACTGCGGGCTACTGTATCGGCATCACCGCCCTCGCCCCTCATTACGCGACCAAGCCGATTCTCAGCGTGCTCGACGATGTCGCACTGCTCGATGAACCGCTCCTAAAACTCACCCGTTGGATGGCCGATTACTACCTCTGCGGTTGGGGGCAGGTGCTGCAATCGGTGCTGCCCGCCGGGGTGCGCGAGAAGGCGGGCACGCGGAATGTCACGTTCATCGAAGCGATGCCCAAGGAGGAATGGCCCGCCATTGTGCCCGGCGTCTCCGCGAAGCAAAAGCAAGTATTAGAATTCGTTCAACACTCCGCCGAGGTGTTCGAGCAAAACGATTTGGCGAAACAATGCGATGTCGGCCTCGGCGTGATTTCGGGCCTCGTTTCCAAGGGCTTATTGCGAAAATCGAAAGAGCGGGTCGAACGCCTCCCGGCGGAACTCACTGCGGAGCGGCCCGAGAAACGGGATTCCCCGCACGAGATGAACGCCGAGCAACTCGCGGTTTGGAAGCCCATCGAAGAAGCGATCGACACCGGTGGATTCCACGCATTCCTGCTCCACGGCGTTACGGGCAGCGGCAAAACCGAGGTGTATCTGCGGGCCATCGAGAAGGTTCTCGCACAGGGCAAAGAGGCCATCGTTCTCGTTCCCGAAATCTCGCTCACCCCTCAAACAATCGAACGATTCCGCGGCCGTTGCGATTCCGTCGCGGTACTGCACAGCCACCTTTCCGATGCCGATCGCGCCGGTTACTGGCGGCATGTCGCGGGTGGCCACGTGCAAGTGGTCGTGGGTGCCCGCAGTGCCGTGTTCGCCCCGACGCGCAAACTCGGCTTGATCGTGATCGATGAAGAACACGAAACCAGCTTCAAGCAAGAATCGACCCCGAGGTATCACGCACGCGATGTGGCGATCATGCGGGCGCACCTGCAGGGTGTACCGATCATTCTCGGTTCCGCGACCCCGGCCCTCGAAAGCTGGCACTCGGCCCACACGGGCAAGTACAACCTTTTGAGCATGACGAGCCGCGTTGCGAACCGGCCGATGCCCAAGGTGAAGGTGATCGACCTCCGCAACGAAGCGAAAGGGCAAGGCAAACGCTTCGCCATCGGCCCGACGATGGAACAGGGAATGAAGGACGCCCTCGCCGCCGGGGGCCAAGTGATCCTGCTGCTGAACCGTCGGGGGTACAGCACGCACGTGCATTGCCCGAGTTGCGGCCACGTGGCCCAATGCCAACATTGCGATCTCGGCTTGACCTTTCACCGGGCCAAGGCGGCACTCGTGTGCCATTACTGCGGCTGGGAAACGGCGCCGCAAATGAAGTGTTCCAAATGCGGCGATGCGTCCATTCGCTATCAGGGTTTGGGCACGGAGAAACTGCAAGCGGAGATCGAAGAACGCTTCCCCGGCAAAGTGATTCAACGCATGGATTCGGATACCATGGGCCGCAGTGGAAGCCACGAACGTGCATTCGATTCCTTCCGCGAAGGCCGCATCGATATCCTCCTCGGAACGCAAATGATCGCCAAAGGGTTGGATTTTCCCAACGTCACGCTCGTGGGTGTGGTGAACGCGGATGTCGGCTTGCACCTCCCCGATTTTCGCGCGGCAGAACGAACGTTCCAATTACTGGCGCAAGTGGCCGGCCGTACCGGCCGCGGGCCGAAGGGGGGCAGCGTGATGGTGCAAACCTACACGCCGGAGCACCCGTGCATCGCGCTCGCCGCCAACCACGATTACATCCCGTTCGCCAAGCAGGAACTCGCCTTCCGCAAGGAGCATGCCTACCCGCCGTATCAACGCATGGCCCGGCTTATCGTTCGCAGCGAGGATGCCAAGGCCGCGGAAACGTTCGCCGACCAACTCGCCGGTTCATTCAAAGCGGCGGGCCAACGGCCGAACGCCGCGAAGGTGCGGATCCTCGGCCCGGCCGAGTGCCCGGTGTTCAAGTTGCACGATCACTTCCGCTTCCATTTTCAGGTGCAATCGGTACACAGCGGCCATTTGCATTCGCTGTTGCGCGAGGTACTCGCGGTGAGCAAGCCCCCGCATGGTGTGGAGTTTCAAATCGATGTCGATCCGTACAACATGTTGTGAAATTCAAAATTCGCGTTCCCACCTCGGCGTGCGGAACGTCTTTTCTTGCCTCTTTGCAGCCTTACTCAAGGTGCGGAAGGTGAATGTATAGCGATACCCTCCGGTCGCTGACGCTCCCGGCTCGCCAGTGTTGGTTGGTTTGCTTGTTAGCCCGACGCGCCAGCGAGGGCTTCGCACATTGATTACAGTGGAGCAGCGGACGAATGCAGGAAGCCGACCGGTTCATCGACTATTCCTGCTCGAATTCGATAAAATCCCAAGATGAACGACCCGCACCTGAACTACGATAACCCGCTGATCGCCCGCTATGCCGGGGCCGCGATGAGCGAACGCTGGGGGCCGCGCCGCAAGTTCCAAACTTGGCGGAAGCTTTGGCTCGCCCTCGCGGAAGCCCAGCACGAACTCGGCCTCACCGCTGCGGATGGCGAGTCGCCCCGCATCCGCCCCGAGCAACTCGCGGAACTCCGTGCCCACCTCGACGACATCGATTTTACCCGTGCCGCCCACCACGAAAAAATCCTCCGCCACGATGTGATGGCCCACGTGCACACCCTCGGCGAAGTGGCCCCCGGCTGCCGAGAAATCGTCCACCTCGGCGCGACCTCCTGTTATGTGACCGATAACGCCGACCTCATTCTGATGCGGGAATCGCTCGACGAGTTGTGCGAACGTTTGGCGAACCTCATCGATGCCCTCGCCCGCTTCGCCGAAACTTGGCGGGCCGAACCGACGCTCGGATACACGCACTTCCAACCGGCCCAACTCACGACCGTGGGGAAGCGGGCCGCGCTCTGGTGCTACGATCTCGTTCTCGACCTGCACGAGTTGGAACGCCGGCGGGACGAACTCCCATTCCGCGGTGTCAAGGGAACCACCGGCACCCAGGCCAGCTTCCTCGCTCTGTTCCACGGCGATCACGAAAAGGTTCGCAAACTCGATGAACTCGTCGCCTCGAAAATGGGCTTCGCGCTGCGCTTCCCCGTGACCGGGCAAACCTACTCGCGGAAGATGGATTCTTTCATCCTCGATTCCCTCGGCGGCCTCGGTCAATCGGCCCACAAGTGGGGAACCGATCTACGATTGTTGGCCCACAAGTTGGAAATCGACGAGCCGCAGGAAGCCGAGCAAATCGGCTCGAGCGCCATGGCGTACAAGCGGAACCCGATGCGGGCCGAGCGGCTCTGTTCGCTTTCTCGCTTCCTGATGGGACTTCCAGCCATCGCCGGGCAAACGCACGCAACGCAATGGTTCGAACGCACGTTGGACGATTCCGCGGTACGGCGGTTGTACATTCCGCAAGCGTTCCTCTCGGCGGATGCAGTATTACGGATTGGTTTGAACATCGCCCGCGGGTTGAGTGTGAACCGGCCCATCGTAGCCAAGAGCGTGCGGGAATACCTGCCATACATGGCCACCGAGAATCTGATGATGGCGGCGGTGAGCGCCGGTCAAGATCGCCAAGAAGTTCACGAGGTGATCCGCAAGGTGAGCCACGCGGTGACGGCGAAGATCAAGGAAGGCCATGGCAGTTCGATGGAGATCATCGAGTTGTTGAAGGCCGAGCATCGCTTCGCCGGAGTCGATTTCGGCGAGGTGCTGGATGCCGGGAAGTTCGTCGGGCGTTCACCGGAGCAAGTGGATGAGTTTATCGGGGCGGAAGTGGCCCCGATCCGGGCGCGCTACGCCAAGGTGCTCGGCCAGAAATCGGAATTGAAGGTGTAAACGGCGAGCCGGAAGCGGGTGCGCCCCCGGTGGTAGCGTTTTAAAAACCCGGGGCGCCCGCGGCCCGCGCCGCCAGCAATGGCGTTAACCCTAGC
>JBBQWA010000023.1:0-21491 GCA_038211045.1 Gemmatales bacterium | reverse complement strand
TCCGCTACAAACGGAATTTCAAGCTCGCTCGAATCGTGGCTCTATCACCCGCATGGCCAGAACTCCAAAACGGCGATTGGATCCTTCGTCATCATGCATCGCAACTTTAACGCCCCTTGGGCTGGCGTTCGGCAATTGCTCTGCCTCGCCCTCTCGGCCGCGATTTCCAGTTCGGCTTTCGGCCAAACGTCTTGGGATGGCGGCACCAGTGGATCGGGAACCTCTTGGGCAACGGCTTCCAATTGGAACGGCGATGCCCTCCCCGCCCCCGGCACGGATATCGTCTTCGATAATCGCAACGGCACAGGCAACCTCCCTACCGCGATGAGCGTCAGTGCAGATGCCACTTTCGGAACGATCACGTTCGATAATATCAACGGCCGATTGCCAGCTTCCATCGTGATCGTCACCAACGGAACGGGCGGAACCGCGGCGCGCACCCTCACCATCGACGCCGGGATCACGCTGGCGAACTACGCCGGTACCGTCACGTTCAACGCCGGGAGCAATGGAACGCTCGCCTTTGCCTTGGGTGGGAACGTCAACTTCACCATCGGCAGCGGTGCGGCACTCGCGGTGAACCCCGTCATCTCCGGCGGCGGCCGCATCTCCATTCTCGGTGGCGGCACGGTCACGCTCAGCGGCTCGAATCTCTTCACCGGCGGCGTCACCGTCGGCAACGGCGCCGCTCAACCGACGACGACCTTCGTGATGGGTGCCACGAATGCCTTGGGTGCAACACCCGGTTCCACCTTCGATACCTCACTCCTCATCGATAACGGCTACGTTCGTGTAGTGAACGGCGGTTCCATCACCCTTCCGGCCACCCGCGGCATCACGATCACGCCGAACGGAGCCAACCTGGCGGCGAGCGCCGGGTTCACACTCACGGTTCAATGCATCATCAAGGAAACTGGCGGCCCGAGCCGTCTCACCATCGGGAACGCATCCTTCGGCGGCGGGCAAGTGACGCTCGCCGCGAGCAGCAACGTGACCGATGGCTTCTCCGATGGCGTGACGGTGCAGAATGCCGCGACCCTCACCATCTCGGCTTCGACCCGCCTTGGCGTGCTCCCAACGGCTTACGATTCCGATAACGTGTTTTTGAACAACGGCACGCTGCGTGTGAATTCGACTGCGGGGGCCGTGGTGTTGGCGGCCGTTCGCGGGGTGACGATCACACCGAACGGCGCTACGCTGCTTTCTCCAACTTCCACGGCGTCGCTCACCGTCTCCGGCCCAATTCTGGAATCGGGCGGTAGCAGCCGCCTCGCGATTCGAGGGGGCGGATTGGTGGCGCTCTCGGGCAACAGCAGCGGAGACGGGGGATTTTCCGGCGGCATCGCCGTGGTCGATCCGGGAACGGTCTTGTCCGTAGCGACGAGCATTGCGCTCGGCGTGGCACCGGGCACGTTCGTTCCCGATTCCTTCGTTCTCAATGCGGATACCACCTTCGCCTACAGCAACACCGGCGGAACTATCGGCGCCACGCGCGGCTGGCAGATCGGGCCGCCCACCGGCACCGGCAACGCGACCATCAACCTTTCTCGAACGACGCCCGGAAGTAAATTGCGAATCGATGGGGCGATTGCCGATCAACCCGGCGGAAGCGGTGGCCTGATCACCAGCGGAACGGGGAATATCCTCACGCTCACCGCGGCGAATACTTACTCCGGCGGCACCGCAATCAACGGCGGCACCTTGGTGGTGAACACTCCGAGCGGAAATTCCGGAACCGGAACGGGGAACGTGGCGGTGAACGCCGGGGGAACCTTGGCCGGCACCGGTTTCATCATTCCGAGCAATTTGAAGGCCGTCACCGTGGCCTCCGGCGGAACGTTGGCCCCCGGCATCCTCGGCACGGCGGGTGTGAGCGCCGGTTCCGGTACACTGACCGTGGAAGCTCCGACGAGCTTCGCAACGGGTTCGATCCTTCAGATTGGCATCACGGGGAACAATCCGAGCCACGATGGTAGCCCCGGTTCGAGTTCGCTCGGCTCCGCGCCGAGCTTCAGCACGAACACATTTTTGAACGTCGCGGGTACGCTCACCTTGCACTCCGGTATGCGGATCGCCATCGATGGCACCGGTTGGAATCCCGCACCGGGCCAAACCTACAGCTTCCCGGTGGCTCAGGGCACCACCATCACGGGCATCGCTCCCGGTATCGCCAACGGCATCGCAATCGATGGCCAATTCAGCACCGCCGGCTTCACCGCCGATCCGGGGAGCTTTCTCTTGTTCGTCGGCGATGGCACCCCCGATGGGGGTTCGGCGAACACCGCGTACGTGAACTTCACCACTCCCGTGCCCGAACCCACCGCACTCCTCGGCTTCGCCGCAGTGGGTCTGGGCTTGCTTCGACTCCGCAAACGCCGCTCGCGTTGAACTCGATCAGATGATTACTATTGCGTTCCGAACGCCGCTTCGGCGCGATTGCACTTGACGCATCCGCGCGAATCGTCGATCACATACACCTCGAACGATGCGAACGCGAAAACTTTTTCAAAATATTTTTGCGGCGCGTCGTTCAATAATTCGATGGAGTGTTGAACGTGACGATCGAAGAGCATGCGCGAGAAACCCCTGCGAGAGTGCGCTGCGCGCGCACTCTTGAGCAAGTGGAACGCGCTCGGAAATTTGCAATGCGAAACGGGAACGATCAAAAATACGTTCAAGTTGACGCGGCGAGGTAAACGATAACTTGCTTTTCGATTGTAGGGCGTTACGATTCTCTCTTAAGTTGCTCACGCGATGCTTCCGAAAGGAATGCGAACACGTAGCGCACCCCGGCATGGCGGCTCTCGATGGTCGAGGCCGAACGGGAAACACACCCGAGGTCAATGGGTTTTATGTTCCGCGAGCACGAGGTTCCGGTCTCGAACATCAACCACCCCTTCGGGCCGTTCGGTTACGAAGACGACGAACCTCCTAGTCGGCCGCGCCGACACCACTCTTGGAAGGACGTCCCCGATTCCCAATGGGACGATTGGAAGTGGCAGCAGACGAACTCGCTGCGCTCCATCCGCCAACTCCGCAACCTCATCCCGTTCACACGCGATGAGCTCGAGGCCATCGGCCGCCTCGAAGCCGATTACAAGGTTGCGATTCCACCTTACTACTTCTCGCTCATCAACACCGATGATCCCGAAGATCCCATCCGCTTGCAATCGGTGCCTTCGCCGCTCGAAGCCCAAGGCGGGTTCGAACTCGAAGATCCCCTCGAAGAAGACAAAGATTCCCCCGTGCCAGGCCTCACGCACCGCTACCCGGATCGCGTGCTGATGCTGACCACGCCGAACTGCACCATGTACTGCCGCTACTGTACCCGCAAGCGCGCCACGCTCACCCGCGGCGGTTGGGAAGGCATTTCGAAGAACGACGAACGGATGATCGAATACATCCGCAAGAATAAGCAGATCCGCGATGTGATCGTGTCCGGCGGCGATCCGCTCACGTTGCCGTTGCCCAAGCTGAAGTACTACCTCGACAATCTGAAAGAGATCGACCACGTCGATGTCATCCGCATCGGCACCCGCGTCCCGGTCACGTTGCCGCAGCGTCTGTACGATAACGAACTCCTCGATCTGCTCGCGGAAACCGAGAAGGTCTACATTCAAACGCACTTCAACCACCCGCGCGAAGTGACCCCGGAAGCCCATCGTGTGTGCCGGAGCTTGCTCCGCCGCGGCATGCCGATCAACAACCACTCGGTGCTGCTCAAGGGGGTGAACGACAACCTCGGCACCATGCGTCAACTCCTCCGCGGCCTGCTGCGCATCAAGGTGCGGCCGTATTACCTGTTCCACTGCGACCCCGTGACCGGCGCCGGCCACTTCCGCACCAGCGTGGCCAAGGGCATGGAGATCATGGAAGGCCTCCGCGGCCATACCTCCGGCATCGGCATCCCCACTTATGTGGTCGATAGTCCGCACGGCGGTGGCAAGATCCCGGTGATGCCGAACTACATCATCAGCCAGTCCGACGATGCCGTGGTTCTGCGCAACTACGAAGGCATGTTGGTGCGGTACCAGGCCGAAGACAAACCGACCGATAAGGGTGCGAAGACGCCAACCCGCGGCGTAAGCGCCCTCTTGCAAGGCGACAAGACTTCGCTGATGCCGGAAGGCAACGAGCGCATGGCTCGCCGCCGCAAGCTGCAACTGGTGGAAGAAGCCCCGTCGAGTTGCGGAAGCGACGATGGCGAAGCCGCCGCCGCACCGGCTCCACCTAGCAAGGGCAAGCGAACGAAGATCCCGCTGGCCGTCGCGGGGGGATGAGTTGGAATCGGAGAATTGCCCTTCGCGGCGACCAGCGGGAGCCAATCGGAAGATAGCTCTCGCTGGCCGCCGCGATGATGTTGAGGAATACGAATAATGTTCTTTCATGAACTTCTCAAAGGGTTCGATCTAAAGACTGTCCTTTTATTGCGTCATCGACCGCATGAGCCTGAAATCAATGAAGTTCTGCCGTGGTTGGTGGTGCAAAAGCCGAACGTGTTTAATGCCTACCAACAAACACAGAGCGAACGGGTCGAAGCGGCGATGATAAAATTGAGTGGCAAAGGATATATCGCATCATTTATCGGACAGAAGGCCAAGAAAGCGACCTTCGCAGGACTTTACCGCATTGGCGGGATGAAAGAGCTGCAGTTTGACGATTGGTGGAAGATTCCAGAGCATGATGAACTACGAAACTACGGTCAAGAGGGAATGACACTCGACGGGAAACGCAAAAAGGTCATCTGGTTTGATCTTCAACTGGACGAGTCTTTTTACGCACATTGGAGAGGCAAGCTCATCATCGAATGGCTTCCCCCGGAACGGTCGTGGTGTCGGCGGGCTCACAAAAAACACTATCCAATACATGCGATTCTCGACGAAAGCACTTTCGACCCGCCGAAGGCTCAATGGGACGAAATAGACTATTCGTGGAAGCAACTTGAAGTGCTTCCGCACCGTATTCGTAAGCAGCTTTCGGATTGGAGAGGAATTTACTACATCTTTGATACGAATCGAAATAAGGGGTACGTCGGCGCTGCGTATGGTGATGGGGAAGATGGAAATATCTACGGCCGTTGGATGAACTACGCTGCATCCGGCCACGGTGGGAATGTCAAACTCAGGAAATGTGATCCGAACAATTTCCGTTTCTCGATTCTCCAAATCATGGCACATAACGCGGACAAGTTCGAGGTCGAGGAAACTGAGAGAAAATGGAAAGTGCGGCTTCACACTCGTGGTGAAGGTGGCCTCAATGACAATTGATAGTTCTACTCTCTAGCCTACTCCGCTTGACGTGGCCTCAACGGTGGTAAGAGTCCGCTGCCGCAGCACGAACAGCACCTCCTCGAAGCCCACCGCCCGCCAGTCGATCTTCGATTCCACCCGGCGTGCGACCACTCGCTCTTCGAGCGGCCCCTTGTCGGCGTCGCGGATCGTCAGGCCGCTCCACGCCGACGTCGGCAACGCCCCGCACCACGCGTGCACTTGTTGGAACGCCGCCTTCTTCACGCCCTGCCGCTGGCCACACCATGGGCCCGCCACCACCTGTGGCGGCACCGCTTCTTCCAAGTCCCGCACCGTCGTGTTCCCCGGCACCGCCAACAGGTACTGCTCCTTCTTCTCCTACAATTCTTGGCGGTGTCGCCGAAGATCGTGGCGTCAGTCTTGCCGGACAGCAATTGCGAGAGCGCGGCGAGATCCTCGCCTACGGCCTCCATCATGTCCTTGTGCAACGCGTCGGCGTCGGCCCGCTGTTCGGGTGTGAACGATTCGGGGGGCGATGGGTGGAATGGGACTGGGTGGGCATCGCGGCATCCTGCCGGGGGTTAGGGATTTGAACCGACGTTCACCTTACCATCCCACCTCCCCAAAAATCCACCAACTCCCGTGACGCCCACCCATTCGGGAAGCATTGTGATAAAAAGACTTGCAATCACGCAAGCCGACTTAGACAGTAGAATTAGTAAGAAACATCGCAGAGACTCCCATGGACGATGCTCCTCCCGTGCTCCCGCCCGAACTGTTTGATCGCCTTTGGCAATCGCTCGCCGCGAACGGCCCTGCCGGCGCCGTTGATACGCTCTGCTCCGAACTCCGCGAGGCCGGCGATTTCCAATCCCTCTTCTACGCTCTGCTGCTGAAGAAGCGGGTGGAACTCGGCGTGTCGCCGTTCCCCACGTCCCCCGCTGCAGATCTCCCGCTCGCGGCCCACGAACCCTACGAAGAGGCGATCCGCCTTGCCGGCCGCGAAGTCGGCAACCTCTACCTCGAACGCCGCGAGTTCGCCAGAGCGTGGAGCTTCTTCCGCATGCTCGGCGAACCCGAACCGATCCGCCAAGCCTTGGATTCCTACACCCCCGGTGAAGACGACGATACCTACGAGGCGGTCGATCTCGCCTGGCAGCAGGGCTTGCACCCCCAGAAGGGGTTCGATCTCGTGCTCGAGCGCCACGGCATTTGTTCGTCGATCACGATGGTGGGCGCCGCCGATCTTTCGCGGAACCCGGAACTCCGCGATTACTGCATCAAGCGGTTGGTGAAGTCGCTGCACGAACAGTTGACCGAACGTTTGCGGAACGATTTAGAAAGCCGGGATGTGACAGTGCCCGCCGGATTGAGCGTGACCGAGATATTGATCGGCCGCGATGAGATGTTCGCGGAGGATCAATACCACATCGACATTTCGCACCTGAGTTCGGTGGTGCAGTTCGCTTCGCAACTGCCCGCTTGCGAAGAGTTGGCCTTGGCCCGCGAACTGTGCGAGTACGGCGAGAAGCTTTCGGGGAACCTGCGGGGGGAGATGCCGCCACCCTTCGACGGAGGCTATACCGATTACAAAGTGCTGTTCGACATCGTCGCGGGGAAGGATGCGGAAGCCGGGATCGCCCACTTCCGCAAGAAGTGCGATGCGGGTTTGGAAACCGGCGACAACTTCCCCGCCGAGATGTTGGTGAACCTGTTATTGCGTTTGGATCGTTTGCCGGAAGCGCTCGCCGTGGCCAAGGCCTACCTCACGAATGCCCAAGGGGAACTGAGTTGCCCGCCCGTGACGGAATTGGCACGGCGTGCCGGGGATTACCCCGCGCTCGCTGAGGCCGCGAAAGCGAACGCCGACGCGGTGAGCTACCTCGCCGGGCTGATTGCGAAATCCACCGGCGAGCGGGGGTACTGACGGTCAGAGAGTATACGTCATCGATTCTTCGACCCGTGAGGGGCCGTCGTTCATAGCCCTGGGTTTTATGGCTTCCGCCCTGGGCTTGGTACGATGGCCCCTTCAGGGCATAAATCGCTGGCATTCGATACTTGACTGACGATCCATCGCCCCTTGAGCACTGAAACTCTCTGGGGGCTGGCACCCCCCGCTCACCTTGGAACCCCCGAGATTCTACCCATGTTGCGAATGATTTTGTGCCTCGCCATTGCCACGACCGCCATCGCCGCGGCACCCTACCCGCCGGAACCGGCGGCCGGCCCGCTCGTGATCGTCGGCGGGGGCAGCATTCCCGAGGCCGTTCGCAAGGAGTTCATCCAACTCGCAGGGGGCGCGGAGAAGGCGAACATCGTCATCATTCCCACCGCGAGTGCCACGGCGGATACCGAGAAGGAACACGCGGCGTTCCTCAAACCGTGGCAAGACGCCGGGGTGATGAACGTATCGCTGCTGCACACCCGCGATCGCAAGGTGGCCGATTCCGCCGAGTTCGTGAAGCCGTTGGCCAACGCCACCGGGATCTGGTTCGCCGGGGGCTATCAGCGGAAACTCGCGGAGGCGTACCGCGGCACGCTCACCGAAAAGGAAATGAAGAAGCGGCACGCGGCGGGAACCGTTCTCGGCGGAACCTCCGCCGGGGCGGCGATTATGTCCGACCCGATGATTACCGGCGGCACCGCGACGGCCACGATCGGCGAGGGTTTGGGCTTCCTTCCCGGGGTCTTCGTCGATCAACATTTCAGCCAACGCAAACGCTTGGGCCGATTGGCGGAACTCGTGACCATGCACCCCGAAATCCCCGGCCTCGGTATCGACGAAAGCACCGCCATCGTTACGAAGGACGGACGCTTCTTCCGCATCGTCGGCGAAGGAACCGTCACGCTCTGCTTGGCGAAAAGCCCAACGAAACCGGCGCTCGCCGAAGTGCAAAAGAACGCCTTCGATCTCTACGCCATCCGCCGGGCGGCGCACTTCCGGGCGATGAAGGAACAGTTCCCGAGTGCGAAAGCTGCCGTGCCGGAAGTGAAGAG
Organism: Gemmatales bacterium; assembly: GCA_038211045.1. GTDB lineage: Bacteria > Planctomycetota > Planctomycetia > Gemmatales > Gemmataceae > JALHQU01. The sequence goes on along the minus strand of JBBQWA010000023.1, from coordinate 13,245 downwards.
CGGTTCCCTCGTGATCGTGGGCGGCGGCGGCGCGGGGCCGGAAATTTGGAAGAAGTTCATCGAACTCGCCGGTGGCCCGGACGCGCCGATCGTGGTGGTCGCCACGGCGATGGACGATCCGGTCGCGATCAAGATCGGCGAAGTGCTGGCCCTCGAAAAGTACGGGGCGAAGAACGTTGCGCAGTTCCACACACGGGATCGCAAGAAAGCCGATTCGGAAGAATTCACCGCCGTGTTGACGAAGGCCAAGGGCGTTTGGTTCAGCGGCGGCCGCCATTGGCGGTTCGCCGATAGTTACGAGGGCACCCTCTCCGAGAAACGTTTCCGCGAGATCCTCGAACGCGGTGGCGCGATCGGCGGGAGTTCCGCCGGGGCCAGCATCCAAGCGGAATACATGCCGCGCGGGCACCCCTTGGGGAACACCGTGATGGCGGCGGAAGGCTACGAAAAGGGTTTCGGCTACCTGCCGGGGTGCGCCGTCGATCAGCATTTCTTCGCCCGCAAACGCACCGGAGATATGACCGGCCTGATGAAGCAATACCCGCAACTCCTCGGCATCGGCATCGACGAGGGCACCGCCATCGTGGTGAAAGGCACCACTGCCGAAGTGATCGGGAAGTCGAAAGTCGGCTTCTACGATTACCGTACCCCGCCCAAGGAAGGCACGCCGGATTTCGTCGAAGTGAACACCGGCGAATCGTACGACTTGGCCAAACGGGCGAAGAAGTAACACTACTTATCGACCGTCGGTCTTGCAACTTCACCCCCACCCGCGTCGCTGCGCGAAGCGACATCGGAGGGGTGGGGACGATTGAAATTGTTCGTAGAACGGTCAATAATCACGCCGGAATGACCTTCGATTTCGGCCTCATCGATTCTTGCAGTCTTTTGCGGTAGTAATCCGGATTGCGTCGGATTTCGTCCATGAATCGGCAGGCCATGGGATTCGGTTCCGCAATCCCTTGTTCCCAACTGCGCACGGTTTTCACCGAGGCCCCGAGAAACTTGGCGAATAGCGCTTGACTGGCCGAGAGGGTATCGCGGGTCGTTTTTACCTTCTCGGGCGAGTAAGATTCCGGTTTGAGATCGAGAATGACGCGATGGCAGGTGAACTTTTGAAGAACGTCATCGTTTCCATCTTCCAACGCGTCGGCAAACTCGTTCAACCCCGCCAGAATCTCGTCGGCAATCGTGAGCTTCTTGGCATCCATGGGTAGCACCTTTCAAAAATCAAATTTAGATGAATTAGTTGGGTTTTGGTAGAAAGCGATAACTGCGTTTTGCCAGTTGTGCTTCGATCCGTTCAATGGCACGATTGATACCTCGTTTCGTTGCTTCCGGAATATTATCCATCTCATTTTTGGGATAGATCAGCACCATTAAGACTGTTGCATACTCTTCGAAATACACGTAACACACGCGGTATCCGGAACTTTTCCCTTTGCCCGCGTTTTTTCTGCCACACCGCATTTTGCGTAGCCCGTTGGTTCCTGAAATCACCGGGTGGTTCTTGGGCGAGACCATGATCGACGCCTGCAACAAACCCATGTCTTGATCCTCAAGACCCAACCCGTCCCACCTACGGGAAAACGAAGGCAATTCGAGGAAGGTCAGGAGTTCCACAGGGTTTGCATACGCCGAGGATATTGGAGCGCTACACGGGACACACCGGTTTGTCGCTTCGGTACCATGATATCCTCTCTGCAAATGAATCTCTAATCCACCATTCTAGAATCGTACCATTGGGTGGCACGAAGTCCACCCTGATTTCTTCAATGTCGAGTGCAGAGAAATTCCTCAAATTCTCAAAATCCCGGCCGATGGCCCGCGAATACCTCTTTGTCCACCCGTTGGCTGTGCACGTTCGGTTCGTGCCGAGCCACCGGCGAGATTCCGCGAGAGAGGGTTCATCATGATCAGGAAGTTGTTGCTCGTCGGCGTGGTGGGTGCCATCGCCGTAGTCGCCGTGAAGGGCACCGGTGTCGTCAAAGGCCTGCGTTCCGAATACGAGCAAGCCAAGCAAGAGTGGAGGGGCAAAGATTCCCCCGAAAAGCAAATCGCCATGCTGCGGGGCGAAGTGTCCAAGCTCGATGGCGATGTGAACAAAGTGAAAGACGAACTCGCCCGCGAGATCGTCGAAGGCCGCGATCTGCAACGGCAGTCCGGCAAAATCCGTACGGAAGTCGATGCCGATCAAGCCCGCGTCCTCGCCTTCGGCAAGGAACTCGATGCGGCGGCGAAGCAAGTTTCCTACGGCCGCGAAACCCTGAGCATCCCCGATGCGAAGGATCGCCTGAAATCGGACGTCAACTTCCTCGTGAAGAAGAAGCAAACGCTCGCGATTCTCGAAAAGACGCTGAACCACCGCGAACGCGCCCGCGAAATCCTCGAGAAGCAACTCGACGAATTGCAGCGCCAGAAACTCACGCTCAAGACCGAGATCGACTCCATCGAAGTCGAGTACAAGGCCTTGAAGCTCTCGCAAATCGAGAACAAGTACCAGAAGGACGATAGCCGCCTCAGCAACATCAAGCAAACGCTGGAGAAGCTGCGGAAGGATTTGGAAGTGAATCAAGAACGGGTGAAGCTCGACCCGGTCGGCATCGCGCCGCCCGCCGAGAGCCAAGAAAGCGTGAGCGACATCCTCGCCCCGCTGGAAAAGAAGTAACCTCGACCGGCGGACGATGTCCGCCGGCTTTCGATTCGCATCCATGAAAACCGACGGACGGCGTCCGTCGGTTTGTTTCTTTCTACACTTCCCCCATGTCGATCACACGCTGGCTCACGATGCGACAAGCCCAGGATGCCCTCCGGAGTGGGCAACTCGATGCCGCAGGGCATTTGGTGGCCCCGTACCTCCGCAGCGGTCACCGTGCCGCCCTCGAATTCGCACGCGCACTCTCACAGGCCTACCACCAACGCGCCGAGAAATCCTTGCGCCGCGACGACGCAGAATCGGCATGGAAAGATTTACTCGCCGCTGAAGCTCTACCCCATCACGATGCCCGAATCGATTCGCTGCGCCTCACGCTCACCAAACTCGGCGTAGCGGAATGCCGGGCGGCGCTCGCCGCCGGGAAACCGGGTTTCGTGCTCGAACAATTGGCCGCGTTGAAGCGCCGCCGCGCTTTTCACCCGGAGTTCGATCCGTTGGAACTCGCGGCTCGAAATGCCCTCTCGGCGCAGGAGCAAGCCGACCGCGGCGAATTCGATGCGGCCATCGAAGGGGCGCCGAATCGGCAATGGAAGGAAGAATACTCCCGCCGCGCCCGCGAAGTTCAAATGGCCTTGCCGATGTTTGCGGAGTGCCTCGCCGACGGGCGTTGGCCCGAAGCGCTGCAACATGCCGCGACCATTTTGAACGCTGCGCCGAATCACCGCGAAGCCCGCTTGGGGAAAGCGAAAGCGTGGGAGAATCTGGAACCCAGCAACAGCAACGTTGGCAATACGCAACCCACCATCCGAGCCGGAAGCGCCAGCGACGGAATGTTGGCTCCGCCCCTGACTCTTACGGCTCGGACGTTAGAAACGCCCGGTCTTCCCCGGCGGTTCCTCTTGTGGATCGATGGAGTCGGCGGGTACCTCGTTTGCACCGGGTCCCGCGTGGCCTTCGGCCAAGCGGCGAATCGCGGGCCGGTGGATGTGCCGCTCTTCGCCGACGTTTCCCGATTGCACGCCGAGATTCACCGCGACGGCGAAGGCTACACGCTCGAATCGGGGCAGAACGTGCTCATCAACGGCACCCCTGCCCAACGGAAAGCGCTGCAACCCGAAGATCGAATCACCTTCGGTTCCACCTGCCAATTGCTGTTCCAACAACCGATGCCGATCAGCCCCACGGCGAAGCTGGAACTGGTGAGCGGGCACCGTTTGCCCGTCGCGGTCGATGCCATTTGGCTGATGGCCGAGAACTTGGTGTTGGGGCCGAGCGCCCCGGCCCACATCGTGGTGCCCGAGTTGCCGGGGCCGGTGGTGTTCTATCGTTCCAAAGAAGGCCTCGGTTTCCGCTGCGCCGGCCGCTTCCGCATCGATGGCGAACCCGGCGAAGATCGCGCCATCTTGCGAGTCCCGTGCCATGTCGGCACCGATCACCTCAGCTTCGCTTTGGAAGCGGTGAGCGCGAGGGGGTAGCCTTTATAAGCTAATACTGATGGTCGGATCGCCCGCGCTTCTATTGTGGTGAGAGGTTCATAATGTTGACTCGCCTGAGAGTGTCCGGGTTCAAGAACCTGTTTAATGTCGATGTTGCCTTCGGACCATTCACTTGCATCGCGGGGGCGAACGGAGTAGGTAAGTCGAACTTGTTCGATGCGATTCGGTTTCTGAGTCTTCTGGCCGATTCTACACTGATCGATGCGGCCCGCACGGTGCGAGACGATTCCGGCAAAAACTGGGACATCAAGAGTTTGTTTCAGCAAGTCGGCGACGAGTGTTTCAAAGAGATGACTTTAGAGGCCGATATGATCGTCCCGGTGAGCGGCCGGGACGATATCACTCAAAGCGAAGTCAAGGCGACTTCCACTTTTTTGCGATACAAGCTCGTTCTAACTTACGAGGCGGGAAAAGAAGGGATTCGGACGCACCCGTTGCGGATTGTTCACGAAAGCCTCGTGCCCATCCCTCGTGGTCAAGCATCGAAACTATTGCGATTCCGTCCCTCCAAAGAATGGCTGAATTCTATTTTGACGGGTGTAGGGAAACGCACCGTCGAATACATATCCACTCCGGAAGGCAAATCGATCATCCACCTTCATCAAGATAAGCAAGCGAGTTCTTCCGGTGGCGGGCGTTCTTTCCAACTCCCAGCAGCCCAGCAAAATCGAACCGTCCTGTCGCTGACGAATTCGGGCGAGACCCCCACTGCGCTTTTGGCCAAGAGGGAAATGCAATCGTGGCGGTTGTTGCAATTGGAGCCATCCGCATTGCGCCAACAGGATCCTCTCCTCGCACCGCCGCGCCTCGGGGCCAACGGTTCGAGGTTACCGGCTACTCTGTTCCGGTTGGCACACGGTGCGAACGGAGCGAACGAAGATGCGAAAATCTATTCGCGCGTCGCAAATCGATTGCATGAGCTTTTAGGTGAGATCAAACAGGTACGTGTGGATTTCGACGAGCGACGCGATTTGCTGACTTTGGTCGTCATCGATGGAAACGGCACGATTATTCCCGCGCAATCGCTTTCGGACGGAACGTTGAGATTCTTGGCCCTCAGCGTGTTGGCGGAAGACCCCGAAAGCATCGGCGTGATCTGTTTTGAGGAACCGGAAAACGGTATCCACCCGCAGCGGATTCCCGCGATCTTGTCACTATTGCAAGACATTGCATGCGATACGGATTTCGCGGTGGGAGAGCAGAATCCGCTCCGACAAGTGATTATCAATACCCACTCGCCGGGGGTAGTAGCCGGAGTCGGTGAAGAGGATTTGATCTTGGCTCGAACACAGAACGGGGTTCGGAAGGGCATTCGTTTCGAGCATGTCGTATTCGATTGCCTCGAAAAAACTTGGCGGGCTCACGACGGTGCAACCACTGCGACAATCGGTGCACTGATGAGTTATTTGCTGCCCCCCGGAACCGAGACTGCATTCCGAAGGAACAGCGCCGATGGACGGGCGAATGGCAACAAATCCAAAACTCCCCGGCGGGTCGCAGAACGGCCCGAGTTCAAGAATATTTTCGACTTCGAGCCGACCCAAGAATGAACACCCTTCGATACACCCTCCGGGGTGAAGGCACTTCCGATAAAATGCTCATGCCGATTCTCGCATGGGTAATGGATCAACACTTTCCCAATGCCGAGTTGTACTCGCAGTTCGCAGATGCGAGTTCAATGCCGCCCAAATCCGGCAGGTCGTTGGCAGCATCGATTCGAGACGTATTGAATTGGTATCCTTGCGATGTACTCTTCGTTCATCGCGATGCCGATCATCCGCAAAATGAAGAACAGCGCCGCGAAGAAATCCACAACGCTTTCAATACCGCTTTACTATCCGTTACCTATCCCATTCCGATTGTTCCGATCCGAATGTCCGAGGCGTGGATGCTGATCGAAGAAGTCGCCATCCGCAACGCGGCGGGCAATCCGAACGGCAATGTCAAACTGAACCTTCCCGCTCCCGCCAAGATTGAAGCTATTCCACAGCCTAAAGAAATGCTTTGCGAGCTCTTGACGTCGGCTTGCGAATTATCTGGGCGACGATTGAAGGCTTTTCAGCCTTTGTCTTGCATTCCTCGCGTGGCGCAGTACATCCGAGATTTCACTCCGCTCCGAAAGCTTCCCGCTTTCCAACGATTTGAGCGCGATGTTCAGTCGTTCGCCGAAGAATACTCGAACGGCATGAATGGCTGAGAGAATTCCTACTCCACCAAGCCGAGTAAATTCTGCGGTGGGATTTTCGTTCTCTGTGTTCGAACGCCCCGGCAACTTTCCTTGTCCCATTTCGAATCTCGGCGATAATACCCCGTACGAATGGGCCGGGGGTTGCATGTCGGATAAGTTCCTTTGCGAGTGCGGTTACGAATCGGATCAAGCGACGCTCGGGCCAGAAGCTCCGGTGGCCTGCCCCGGTTGCGGGCGTTCGTACGATGTCAGCATCGAAATCGCCCCGGAGAACGACGAACCGACCCGCCAGATCGCTCCCGTTCCGGAAGTAAACGTCCACCGCATTCAAGCCGGTGGCCGCGTTCGCCGAGTCTCGGTTCCAAATCTTCCCGGTTACGAAATCCTCGTCGAACTCGGCCGTGGCGGAATGGGCATCGTCTACAAGGCCCGGCAGCAACGACTCGGTCGCACCGTCGCCCTCAAGATGATCCTCGCCGGGGCGCAAGCCTCGGATATGGAACGCGAACGCTTTCGCAAGGAAGCCGAGGCCGTGGCGGCGCTGCAACACCCCGGCATCGTTCAAATTTTTGAAATCGGCGAACACGAGGGGCAACCGTACCTCACGCTGGAATTCGTGGAAGGCGGATCGCTCGCACAGAAGTTGGTTCAACAGACCGACCTGATGCCGGCGGAGAACGCCGCGCTCGTGATGCAGCAATTGGCGGTGGCCGTGCAATACGCCCACGAACAGGGCGTGATCCACCGGGATTTGAAACCGGCCAACGTGCTGCTCGTGGGTGCGACCCCCGCCGAGGATCGCGGTTCGACCGCGACTCCGTTGCCGCAATCGTCGCCGTTCTCGCGTTCTTCGCAGAGTGGCACGATTGCGAAAGTGACCGATTTCGGCTTGGCCAAGCGCATCGACGATCAATTCGCCGCGCAAGGGGGAACGAAGACCGGCGCCGTGATGGGCACGCCCAGCTACATCTCTCCGGAGCAGGCTTCGGGCAAGCCCGGAAGCGTCACGCAACTGACCGATGTGTATTCGCTTGGGGCCATTCTGTACGAACTCCTCACGGGACGGCCGCCGTTCAAAGCGGATACGGCGGTGGAAACCGTGTTGCAGGTGATCAACGAAGATCCGGTGGCGCCCTCGCGGTTGCGGCCGAAGTGCCCGAAAGATTTGGAGACGATTTGCCTGAAATGCTTGGGCAAGGATGCGAAGAGCCGCTACGCCTCGGCGGCGGAACTCGCCGCCGATTTGGATCGCTTCCTGCACCATGTGCCGATCTTGGCCCGGCCTCTTTCGCCGTTGGCCCGCGGCGTGAAATGGTGCCGCAGGCACCCGGCCTTCACCGTGTTCGGCATCACGTCGCTGCTGGCGATGGTGTCGCTCGTGGTGGTGCTCTCGGTGGCCTACGCCAAGGTGAATCGCGCCTTCGAGCAGGTTCAAAGTGCCGTGCGGGATCGGGAAGCCGAGGCCCAAACGGCGCGTTCGCAATCGGAGAACGCCAATCGACTGCGTTTGGAAGCCGAGCGGTTGAATGCGGAACTCAAAGCGGCGTTGGAAGAAACCCACCGCCAAGCCGACGAAATCGAACAGAAGCGGGAACGCAGCGAACGGGACATCTACTCGTTGCAGCTTTCCCAAGTCTCGACGTTGGTGGAACGGGATCCGCGCCGGGCGCTCGAACTCCTCAACGACGCCACGCATTGCCCCGTGCACCTGCGCGACTTTTCTTGGCACTACTTGCGGCGGCTCTGCGATCGATTGCTTTACACCTACGAAGGGCACGCGGTGCCGATCCTCGCCGTGGCGGCGAACGCCAGCGGAACCATCGTGGCCACGGCGGATCGCTCGGGGCAGGTGCGGCTCTGGAGCCCCACGGCCCGAATCGGTTACGGTTCCCTCCTCGGGCATACCGGGGCGATCCACGGCATCGCATTCTCGCCCGATGGTCAAACCATCGCCACGGCCGCAGACGACGGCTCGATCCGCCTGTACGATCTTCCCCCGTCGTTCCTTTCCATCGTGCGGGAAGCCCATCGCCTACTGCCGCAGGTTCCGGGCGCCATCGCTCCGAAGTTTCCGGGGGCGATGGTGTTTTCCACGCTCCGCCCCAACTTGGTCATCAAGGCGTTCGCCGCCCACGCGCGAACCGTGGCCTTCTGCCCCGATGGCCGCACCCTCGCGGCGGGGGGTTCCGACCAAGGCGGCAACAACGCCGACGGCACTTTGAAGGTCTGGGATTTAGCCGGCCGCACGGTCTGTTTGCCGCTCGGGGCCTGCTTGGGTTCCGCCGTGGCCGCGGAGCATTACACAAGCGCCCGCGGATCGGAAAACCAACCGTACAAGCTTTTGAAGACGCTGAAGAACCTGCACATGCGGCCGATAGTTTGCCTCGCGTTCTCGCCCAACGGTCAAACGCTGGCCAGCGGAAGCGAAGATCGCAGCATCGCGCTCACCCCGGTTCTCGGCGAGGCCCGTTCCGAATTGCTGCCGCTCCAATCGGCGACCGTGTTTTCCCTCGCCTTCTCCCCCGATGGTAAATCGCTGGCGAGCGTGGATAACGCCGAGGATCCCGCGGTGAAGATTTGGGATCTCACCGGCCGCACTCCGAAAGTCCGGTCGCGCTGGACCGGGCACGCGAATGCGATCTTCGCCTTGGCGTATTCCCCCGATGGGCAGTTCCTCGCCTCCGCCGGGTTCGATCGTTCCATCCGGCTTTGGGATGCCACTTCCGGCGAAGAACGGGGGCGATTCGCCGGGCACGATCAACCGGTTCGCGGGTTGGCGTTCCTCCCGGATCGCCGCAGTTTGGTTTCCGTGGGCAACGATGCGAAAGCCAAGATTTGGAGTACGGCTGTTCCCTTCGCCGAGACGGCGGAACTCGATGTCGATGGCTCGCCGGTCTTCACCACGGCCGCGTTCAGTGGCAACGGGCGGTTCATGGTCACCGGGGATCGCGGCGGGCAAACGCGGGTGTGGGTGCAGCGATCGCGCGCGCCGAACAAGCCCGCGGGTTGGGCACCGGTGGTCACGTTCGGCATGGCGATGGGCCGCAAGGGGGAAGTGCGGGCCGTGGCGATTTCCGAAACGGGCAGGTACGTCGCGGCCGCCGGCGACGACGGCTTGCTGGTGTGGGATCTCACGGAAACCGCACCGGGGGCCTTCGGTGCGGGCGCCCGCGTGCTACTGCCGAAGGTACTCGTGGGCCAAAAGGCGGTGTACGCCCTCGCGTTGGCTCCGGACGGCAAAACATTGGCGGCAGCGGAAGCCGATGGCGTATGGCTTTGGGATATCACCACCGGCAAAAAACTCCGCGAGACGAAACTGATGGATGGTGCCGGGGTTCGCGATTTGCAGTTCGCCCCGGTCGCCGAGAACGCGCAGGTGAGAATCCTCGCCGTGGCGGCGGATCGCGGTTTCACGGTGTTCGATTTGGATAACGATCGCAAGTTCGTGCAAGAGATCGCCCACGGTTCGCTCGTGAGCGCTATGGCGTTCGCTCCGGGTGCTCGGGCGTTCGCCACGGGGAGCGCCGCGGGGAGCTTGTATTTTTGGGAAGTGCTGCGAACCCCGAAGGAATTCAGTTTGCGGAAGCGGGCCGATTCGGCGGGGCACACCGACGGCGTGACCGACCTTCACTTCACCCGCGATGGCAAAACGCTGGTGAGCGCGGGCCAAGATCGCGCGGTCATACTCTGGGATCCCCTTACCGGGCAGGAACGCCTCACTCTGACCGGTCATACCGATCGCATCGTCCGCCTCGGCGTGGGCAGCCAAGATAATACGTTGCAGAGCCTCGGCCGCGATGGCACGGTCAAACGTTGGCGTGCGGATTAGTAGGGTTGGGCATCGTGCGAATGAATGAAACCGGGCGTCCACCAAGGCGAGATTGGGTGAAAGGCGAATGGATGAAACCGGGCGTCCACCAAGGCGAGATTGGGTGAAAGCGATCCCAGAGTTTGTCCCCGGCGGGGACACAGCGATTAGCCGGCGGTCGGAGCGCAGCGAAGACCACCGGATGCGGGCAAGGGATTCCAGACCCGGCGGGGACATATCGATTAGCCGGCGGTCTTCCAAGGCAAAACGATCGACGGCGGCGCGTTTGAAGGTCATCAAACCAAGCTCAATTTGAAAGAATTCGAGCCACCGAAGGATTGAAGCAAATGGCGGGGTATCAATTGCCCTTTCCCCTCAAGGCAACGCCGACACCGATATTCATTCTCCATCGACGACCGATTCGTTTTCGTCCCCGGAGGGGACATATCGATTAGCCGGCGGTCGAAGACCGCCGGTAGCAATTCGCGTTTTCCTCGACCCCGGCAGGGGTCGCAGCACATTTGCACACCGGAGGTTCGTTCAATGCCCTCGACTTATCTCAGCCTTCATTACCACATCATCTTCAGCACCAAACACAGACAACCCTCAATTCTCGATTCTTGGCGATCCGAACTCCACAAGTATCTCGGTGGCACCGTGAATGGTCTTGATGGTATCTCGCAAGGCTGCGGCGGAGTCGCCGACCACGTTCATTTGTTGGTCGGATTAAAAGCCACGCATTGCCTCGCCGATTTCGTACGAGAATTGAAGAAATCCGCGACTGCTTGGGTTCGTGAAAATCAAGGCGACCCGAACTTCGCGTGGCAGGAAGGTTATGCGGCATTCACCATCAGCGCGCCTTCACGTGCAGACGTTCAAGGTTACATTCGAGATCAGGAATCGCGTCATCGAAAGAGGACGTTCCGCGAAGAATTGATCGTATTTCTTGAAAAAGCCGGCGTCGTGTTCGATGCGAAGTATATGGATTGAAGGCTTGCTGCGACCCCGCCGCTCGCCTAACCGAATCGGTCGTCGATGGAAAATGAACATCGGTGACGGCGTTGCCTCGAGGGGAAAGGGCAATTGATACCCCGCCATTTGCTTCAATCCTTCGGCGGCTCGAATTCCTTCAAATTGAGCTTGGTTTGATGACCTTCGAACGCGCCGCCGTCGATCGTTTTGCCTTGGAAGTAATCCTTTTGCCAGCCGCGTTTCACCGCGTCCGGATCGTTGGTTTTCAACCCGGTGAGGAAGCCGGAACGGCTCGCTTCCCAGAGTTTGTACTTCGCTTCCAACTCCGGGTTCGATTTCAACAATGCAATCCGCGGGTTCAACGTCTCGGCGAAACCCCGGGGCACCGGCACCAACATGCAGATCGGCTCCCCGGCCTCGAACGCCACCCATTCGCTCACCCGCGTCATCTTCCAATTCATGGTGAAGGTGCTGTTGCTCCAATCGGTTTCGATCACGCCTTCGAGGGCCTGCACGCCGTCTTTGGGCCAGTTGCTGGGGCCTTTGGCCCAGAGGTTGATGCCCGGCGGCGTGCGGAACAAATACGGCATGCTGAAGGTGATGACACCGCTGCCGAAGTGGCTGAGGATGCTGGGGTCGGCGGTGCTATCGAAGCGGATTTCGAGATCGGTGGCTAGGTCGCCGCCGTACCAGTAAGCCCGGAAGCCGACGGGGCAAGTGAGCACCCACCCGCTTTGGTTGGCCATGTTCAACGGCAGGCACCGGTACGCGAACCGCTGCGGCGAATCGGTCATCCATTGGCGTTCGAGCGGCGCCGAGCGCAGTTGAAACGCCGAGGGCGTTTCGTGGATTTGGTACGCGGTGAAGTCGTGGGATTCGTCCATGGATTCCGTTCCGGGGTGGTGATGGGGATATTGTATTTCCCCGCCAACCCACCGGAGAAGCCGCGCCGTGTAAAAGGGGACAGGCATGGGACAGGCATGTTTAATTATTCGTAATTAAACATGCCTGTCCCATGCCTGTCCCCTTTTACTGGCTTTGAACTCCAACAAATAGCAGTTGTCCAGTTGAGTGGGGATCAAGGGGAGTGTTGTCGTTCCGCAAAAATGCCACGCCGAGTGTCAGTCATTCATTTCGGTTTTAGAAAGACAGTTCATGGGGAGCGGTTCGGTCTCGACTGGGAGAACCGCACCGTTACATCTGCCTGGTAAAACTCGCCACAACCGGGCAGTGATCCCTCGGTCGGGGTGCTCATCCACATCCCGATGCGAACGGCTCAACCCCGCCAGTTCGATACTGACACCCGCGGGAAGATGTGGTGTGAGGTAGTCTTCGAGGTGGTCCGCGTTGGTTGCTCGCCATTTATCCGTGAAACTCGTCCACCGTCGCTTATTCGTCAGGCCCAAGGTGAGCAGGTTGTGCCGGCGGTCCATTGGGCACAACCGACGAACCAGCCCCCCACACTGATCCTCGAGTTGCCTCCAGCAACGTTCCTGCCCTGCCACCAGTACGAGACGATGAGTCCTGCTCGTGGTCTGCTTTCTCGCACAGGCCACACGGAAGATGTCGGACAAAACCTCTTGAGCCCACTGCCGATTGTTTTCCATCATCAGTTTGACTTCAATCATCAGCGACACGCCGCCATCCTTCGTGGCCCGACGCGGGGATCCGACGACATCTATGCGTCTCGCACCGCCTGCGCGTCCGGTTCTGAACTCATCCGGCACGAAGGTGTCGAATTGATACGTCTGGCGGGCGTTGCGGGCGTTCAGAAAGTCCAGCATCTTGTCCACGAGCCATCGCTCGTCAACACGTGAGCTCTCAATTTCCTGCTCGCTGTCGCACTTGTCCCGGACGAAGCGGGACAATGCTTGGTAACTCGAAAAGATACTGAGCGATGACATTCGCAGCCCCTGAATACGGCGAAACGTAGAGAAGTCTATCCGTCATGCTCCGCTGCAGGAACGCACGATCTCAAGCCGGTGCCATCGCCGGCGGAGCATGACGGATAGACTTGGGTTGAACTGAACCGCGAACCCTATGGGGATTCCATCGCGGAGCTGTTTCCTCATAAATGCAATGTAGCGGCCTGCGGAGACGTCACGCAAGCAAAATTTTGAGTTTC
>JBBQWA010000022.1:0-22145 GCA_038211045.1 Gemmatales bacterium | reverse complement strand
ACGATTTCCCGGGCGAGGTGCCGGGCTTCCCGAACAGTCGTCGGCAATTTCGCACGGTAGCCTTCTCGCAGGGCGAGTCGGAACATGTGCAATTTCAACTCGCTGGCTTCCGTGAGATATTGCTTTTGGAACGACACATCGGCGCAGGCCCGATCGAGCTCATCCAAACCATATGCGAAGAGTTTATCGATAGTCGCACGTTGGCGGTCGGTGTAGGAGGCTTGGATTTTACCCAACGCCTCGGCGTAGAGCGTCAGCCCTTCCGCTGCGGGGAGCGTGAGAACGAATTGTTGGAAGGCCGGGTCCCGGTAACGCTGAATTTGCGAAAGCTGGCGGAAACAAACACGGATACGCTCGCGCAGTTCTGGGCTGGCTTCCCCATTCAAATACAGTTTGAGGTACAACCCGAGGGCCTGTTCCCACTTCCCGGCATTCTCGGCGGTTTCCGCTTCGCTTCGGAGATTCTTCGGGGAAGCGGGCGGTGCCGGTTTGACGGTGAGCGGTGCGGAAAACAGCGGATCGAAGGACATGAACCCGAATGCGAATACCCCTGCACAGAGTAGACGATTGCAAAGTATTCGCACGTTGCACACCTCGCGGAGGGAATGCGATGGAAACTGCCGCTCGGGGAGAGGTTGCAGGCGGGTAAGAATGAATATACTCCATCCGTACCATCGGTGTCAAACAATCGTTGCGCCCCGGATACGATTTTCTGCCCACTCGCCCCACCATATAACGATGGAATAGCTTCGGAAGTTTGCCGGGAAACGCGAAAATGGTCGATTCGGCACGTTCAACAATCTTGGCGAACCCTTCGATCGCCGTGGTGAAGGTGGGAACCAACGTTCTCGCCGATGGCGAAGGCAAGCTCGATCAGGGGCGAATTCGGGCACTCGCCGAGCAAATCGGCCGGGTGCGTACCCTCGGTTGGCAAGTGGTGCTCGTGAGTTCCGGGGCGATCGGCGCCGGGGTAGGCAAACTCCAACTCAAGAAACGCCCCACCGATCTGCCGCACTTGCAAGCCTGCGCGGCGGTCGGGCAATCGGCCCTGATGCAACTCTACCTCGAAGCGTTCGCCGTACACGGGATTCTGCCCGCTCAAATTCTGCTGACCGCCAGCGATTTCGATCACCGCGTCCGCTACTTGAATGTTCGGCATACGATCCACACACTCTTCGAGTATTCCTGCATTCCCATCATCAATGAGAACGACACAGTCTCGGTGGCGGAGATTAAATTCGGTGATAACGATCAGCTCGCCGCGATGGTGGCGAACCTACTTCAAGCAAAGCTGCTGGTGCTGCTCACCAACGTGGATGGCCTCTACACCGCTGATCCGCGGAGCGATCCCTCGGCTCGACTCGTTTTAACCGTGCCTTCCATCGATTCCAGCATCACGGGATTGGCCGGGGCCACGAGGAGCGATCTCGGTACCGGCGGTATGAAGAGCAAATTGAAGGCCGCCCGAATCGCCACGGCCGCCGGATGTTCCGTCATCATGGCCAACGGCAGCTCGGATGGCGTGTTGGATACGTTGTTCGCAGGCCGAGAAGTCGGAACGCTGTTCCAAGCCTCCGGGGAACACCTGCCCGCGTGGAAACGTTGGCTCGGTTTCACCGCCCAGCCCAAAGGGGTTCTCACCGTGGATGCCGGGGCGGAAAAGGCCATCGTGCAGTTGGGGAGAAGCCTGCTCCCCGTCGGTGTGAAACGGGTGGATGGGGAATTTGGGAAAGGCGACCCGATATCGATCTGCGATGAATCGGGCCGGGAAATCGCACGCGGCCTCACCAACTACCACGCCCAAGACACACGGCAGTATGCCGGGTTACAAACCGAACAGATCGCCCAGCAGTTCGGCAAAATCCCGTACGTGGAAATCGTTCACCGCGACAACCTCGCACTCACGCCGTGAATCGGTCGATCCGCAGTTAGTTTTCCCCAGCCCATGCGTCTTTAGTTGTGAGTCGGAACTGCACATATGCCCGAATTGCCGGTATCGAGCCAAGAATTTGATGCGACTTACGCGCTGTATCATCGGGCGGTGTGGGCTTTGGCATTCGCATGGCGTTTGGATTCCAGCGCGGCTATGGACATCATGCAAGAAACTTTCCTGCGGTATTGGAAGCATGCCAACTCGGGTTCGGAAATTAAGAACCCGAAGGCGTGGCTGATGAAGGTGGCCCGGAACTTGGCCGAAGACGATTCCAAAAGTGCGTTCCGCAGACACGGAACGATCCCGACGGAACTGTTCGGGACGATTCCGGGAAGCTCGATGCCCCCGGACGCGGAACTGCAAAGGCGGGAAGCCTTCCAAGCGATCCGCTCGGTGCTGGACGAACTCCCCGCACCCGACCGCGAAATATTGACCATGCGGTACGCCCTCGACCAAGACGCGCCGCAAATTGCCGAGTATTTGGGTATCCCGGTCTCGGCCATCCATATGCGGTTGAGCCGGGCGAGGCAAAGGCTCGCCGAGAAACTCTCGGCCATCGGAGTGACACAATTACCATGAACAGAACTTCCCACTCTCCGGAAGATCTCGACCCCCTCTTCCGTGTCTACTTCCAAGCCCAATTGCCGAAGGCGTGGCCTGCGGCCCCGCGAATCGGCGAGACGGTAACGCATCAACGTGCAACCACCCGCACTACCCGCGGCAGTTGGATCCTCGCGGGTTCGGTCGCGGCGTTGCTGGGCTTCGGCGCCGTCCTCTCCTATGCTCCGCAGAACCCGACCGGCACCAACGACTCGGATTTGTTGCGGAATGCCACCGCCAATGGCGAGAAGCTCGATAAGCACATCTTCCCCGACCACCAACCCAAGTTACCCGAATTCGAACCGTAACTCTTATCCCGCGTTGCGTCGAAATCGAAAAGGATCAACATCTAGTCATTCCCGCGAAGGCGGGAATCCATCTTTCCCCGATTCGATTCCCATTCTGGATTTCCGCCTTCGCGGCAATGACGGACAATAATGCGTATTTTGTCTCGTGGCCGGAATCTATAGTGGCAGCCAAAGCTCGCTTTCCCCTGGGTGTCCCTATGGATTTCGGCATCCCCGAATATGCAATCCCCGTCATTCCCGCCTACGTGGGAATGACGGTGAGTTAATGTGCATATTGGCTCATGCCCGAAATCCAAAATCCATAGGGGAACCCCTTTCCCCTAGACAACGGCACGAACTCGGCTTAGAATCCACTTTAGATGTCGAGCATTTCGTCACCACTCTGACCATTTCCTGAAGGAACCGATGTTGTCGATTGAATCACCCTTGCCCAGCACTTTGTCGGATGCCGAAACCCCGTCTCCCTCGCCAACGCCCGAAGTCGAAATCACCCACAGCAGCACCACGTTCGATCAACTGAAGTTGATCGTTCCCCTGATGCAAGCCGTCGCCAAGGCCGGTTACAAGAGCTGCACCCCCGTTCAAGCTGCGGTGATTCCCCCCGCAATGATGGGGAAGGATGTCATCGGCCAAGCTCAAACGGGCACCGGCAAGACCGCAGCGTTTCTGCTGCCATTCATGAACCGCTGGCGGCCGCACAAAACGAAAGGCCCCATCGGCCTCGTCATGGCCCCGACCCGCGAACTCGCCCTGCAAGTGGCCCGCGAAGCCGAGAAGCTGGCACCGTCCAGCCACTTCCGCAGCGTCGCCGTGTACGGCGGCACCGGGATGCAAAAGCAACTCGATGCCCTCGCGCGCGGCTGCGATCTCGTCGTCGGTACGCCGGGGCGAATGCTCGATCACTTGTCGCGCGGCACGCTGAATCTTTCGCACGTTCGATACATCGTGCTCGACGAAGCCGACCGCATGCTCGACATCGGCTTCCGCCCGGACATCGAAAGGATTCTGCGCCGCTGCCCAGAAAAGCGCCAAACGCTGTTGATGTCCGCGACCGTCCCGGACGAAATCAAACGGTTGACGTCGAAGTACATGACCGACCCGTTGCACTTGAACCTTTCCCCCAAGGTTCTCACGGTCGATAAAATTCGCCAGACGTACATCACCGTGGAGAAGGAACGCAAGTTCGATCTGCTGCTGAAGTGGATGCAACGGGAACAGCCGAAGCAAGCGATCATCTTCGTCGAACGCAAGCGCTCCGCCGATACGCTTCACCGCAAGCTGCGGCCCTATGTGGCCGGAGCCGCCGCGATCCACGGCGATTTACCCCAAACGCAACGCGAAAAGATCATGGCCGGGTTTCGCGCCGGGAAGGTCACTTGCCTGATCGCCACCGACGTGGCGAGCCGGGGCATCGACGTTTCGGGGATTTCGCACGTCATCAATTACGATCTGCCCGCCGATATCGAGAACTACGTACACCGCATCGGCCGCACGGGGCGAATCGGCAAGAACGGCGTGGCGGTATCGTTCGTGCTCCCGGAAGAGGGCGGGCACCTCACCGACATCGAAATGACAATCAACAAGTTGATCGAAGCGGATACCGTGGAAGGGTTCGAGGCGGCCGCACCGCGGGTTCGGCGGAACGTTCACGATCCCGAACCGCTTGCAACCGCTCCCCCGGCAGATGCTGCACCCAAACCGGCCATCTTTGGCAAGCGCGTGAAACGGTACAGCGAACGGCTGTAAATCCATAACCAACTCACGGGATCGCTTGCCCATCGGCGAGCGCGCCCAACTTGCCCACCGCAACCTTCTCGGTGCCATCGAACGGTTGCCAATCGCCCGCCGTCGTCCCGGCGGGGCGCTTGCGTAAGACTTCGATCACCGTTCCCGCCGTGCGGCCGACTTGCACGCGCAACTTGGCGATCTTCCCATCGCGCAGCTCGAAACAATACGAAGTTTCATCGGCATTGAGAATCGCGGTCAGCGGGACAACCCACGCCTCCGGTGTGTTCGCGCGGATGTTCACGGTGCAATACAAACCGGGGGTGAAGATCCCTTCCGGGTTCGGCAAATCGATTTCCACTTTGAGCGTACGCGATTCGTTGGAAAGCACCTTCGCGGTACGAGTGATCGCGCCAGCAACTTCGCGGTGGTTCAACGCGGGGAATCGCACCGACACCGGCGTACCGGTTCCCGCATACGGAGCCGAAGCCTCCGGCACTTCGATGAAGATGCGCACCGGATCCAATCGCGCCACAGTGAACAGCGTCTCGGCATGACCGGAACCCGCGGGTTGCACGAAGCGACCGGTATCCGGCCTCGGGGAAGTGACGACGCCATTGAAGGGTGCCCGAATCTGCGTGTAAGCCAGCACCGCCTGGGCTTTCGCCGCTTCCGCATCCGCGACCTTGCGCTTCGCCACGGAGACGGCCACATCGGCCACGGCTCGCGTTTTGCGTGCCTTCGCGGTTTTCACCGCGACTTCCGCCGAGAACACCTTGGCTTCGGCTTCCGCTTGCGAAGCCTGAGCCGAGGCGAACTGCCTGCGAGATTCATCCAAGGTTTGGGCATCCACCACTTTGCCCGCGCTCAACCCTTCGACGCGTTTCAATTCCGAGGCCCAACGATCCGTATCGGCTCGGGAACGCAACAACCCCGCCCGTTCCACCTTCACCATCGCCTCGGCGGTGGCAATCAGTTCGTCCGCGATCAGCAAGTTCGATTTCGCTTGTTCCACTTCCGCCTCGGCCAAACCGACCATTTCCGCTTTCTGTTTGGCTTCCAACGTTTGTTCGGGGACGGAAATCTCGGCGAGGAGTTGGCCGGGTTTGGTGAGCTTGCCGGTTTCATCGAACTCCGGCCCGGTCACGCGATCCCCGAGATCGACGAACACTTTGGAAACGAACCCAGGCAGCTTGGCCACCACGGAAGTGACCTCGAACGCGTGAACCGTGCCGGGTTGATCGATCGACCACGCGATCGATTGCTTTTGCGGCGTGGCGAACTCGAACTTCACCGCCGCTTTGGGATCGGCCGGTGGCGCGGGAGCGTTCCCCTTGTGGCAACCCGCGAGAAGTAGAAACAGGAACGTAAGTCTTCGCATCGTACGGCCCCGGTGGATGCGGAGATTATAGCGTTTCCCAACTCATATCATTTCCGCATGGCCCCGCGAATCCTCGCCTACGCACAGTTGCTCCGCCTTCCGAACGTGTTCACGGCCTTCGCCGACGTACTGCTCGCCGCGTGTGCGGCTGGGTACATCGCTCGCTTCCCGGTACTCTGGATGCTCGTCGGTTCCGGTAGCCTGTATCTCGCCGGGATGGTGTGGAACGATATCTGCGACCACCGGGAAGATGCGAAAACCCGGCCGTTCCGGCCGATTCCTTCGGGTCGGGTGCCGCTGCGGAACGCGGTTCTCCTCGGCATCGCATTGTTGGTGGTCGGTTGGTTCGCCATGGCGATGGGCTTGGCCCACGGCCCGTGGGCGCAGTACGCTCCGATCCTGCCCGGCGTTCTCGTCGCCGCGATTCTTCTCTACGACGCCTGGTTGAAACACACCCTCATCGGCCCGGTGGCGATGGGGGCGTGCCGATTCATCAACATCCTGCTTTGCTATGCCGTGGGTTCGGGCCACGGCCATCCTCCCGAGTTGGCCTGGCACCTCGCGGGAATCGTTGGCGTGTACATCGTCGGCATCACGTGGTTCGCCCGCACCGAAGAAGGGACGAGCCAGCAAGCCCAACTCCTGCCCGCCGCGAGCGTGATGGCAATCGCACTCGGTTTGGCCGTGGCCTTGCCCACGCACCTTCCCCCCGATTCGGCCCCCGCGTATCTCGTGGTACTCCTCGCAGCGTACGCCTTCCTGATCGGGCGACCGTTGGTTCTCGCAATCCGCACACCGATTTCTAAAAACGTGCAGAACGCGGTGAAGTCGTGCATCCTCGGTTTGATCCTCTTCGATGCGATCCTCGCCACCGTGTTCGTTGGCTGGCCCGGATTGTCGATCGTATTCTTGTTGCTCCCGGCCCGAAGATTGGGAAAATGGGTCTATTCGACATAGCTTGGCTTTCCACCCCTCTCCCTCGGCGGTAATGGGGGTTCCAATACCCTCACCCTAACCACTAACTCGCGGGTGGTTGAGGTTTGGCTGTGAACTCAAGACTAACGTCAGAGAACTATCTTCCTCGTCCACGGTGTGAAAGAATAGTTTTCAGTACAAACACAAACCCCTCAGATTGCGTATCGAGTTCCTCTCGCACCAAAGGACAGGGGAACGAGTTCCAAGAACAAACACAGAGGTTTCCATGATTCGCCCGCTCTTGTTCGGAGTTCTCGCCATGACGCTGCCCACGGCTTCCGCCGCCGACGACGACACGCTGTTCCGAACGAAATCGTTCATCGCCCAGCACGAAAAAACGATCCGGCCGCTCGAAATCGCCGCGAGCAAAGCGTGGTGGGACGCCAACACGCAGGGCCGGGACGAAGACTACAAGAAGAAGGAAGAACTCCAAAATAAGCTCGATGCGGCCCTTGCCGATCCGAAGCCATTCACCGAGTTGAAAGCATTGAAAGCCCTCCGGGACGATGGCAAGATCGCGAATCCGTTGCTCGCCCGTCAGATCGACGTGCTTTACCTGCAATACCTCGAGAAGCAGGTCGATCCGGAACTGTTGAAGAAGATCACGGCCAAGGCGAACGCCGTGGAACAGAAGTTCAACGTCTTCCGGGCCAAAGCCGGGGATACCGAAATGACCGATAGCCAAGTGCGCAAGTTGCTCAAAGAATCGGCCGATTCCGGCGAACGCCAGCGGGTATGGGAAGCGAGCAAGAAAGTCGGGGCGAACGTGGAAGCCGATCTCAAGGAACTGGTGAAGCTCCGCAACGAGATGGCCGTGAAGCTCGGCTTCAAGAACTACCACACGCTGATGCTCTTCTTGAACGAACAGAACGGCGAAGAACTCGTCAAACTGTTCGATGACCTCGACGCGCTCACCAAAGAGCCGTTCGCCAAGGCCAAAGCCGAGATCGATGGCAAGCTCGCCGAGCGAATGAAGATCAAGCCCGAGGAACTGATGCCGTGGCACTACCACGATCCGTTCTTTCAAGAATCCCCGGCCGTGTTCTCGGCGAACCTCGATGCCCCGTTCGAAAAGGCGGACATAGCCAAGTTGTGCGAGAAATTTTACGAAGGCATCGGCTTGCCCATCGGCGACGTGATCGCCCGCAGCGACCTCTTCGAGAAGAAGGGGAAATCGCCGCACGCTTTTTGCACCGACATCGACCGCGAAGGGGACGTGCGAGTACTCGCGAACATCACGCAAACGGAATACTGGATGACGACGATGCTGCACGAACTCGGCCACGCCGCGTACAGCAGCAAGAACATCCCGCAAACGGTGCCTTACGTTCTCCGCGGCGAAGCGCACATCCTCACCACCGAAGGCGTGGCGATGCAGTTCCAGAAGTTCAGCAAGCAGCGGGCTTGGCTGGAAAAGATGGGCGTGAAGGTCGAGAACCCCAAAGAATTCGACGAGACGGCCGCGAAGGTGCTGCGGAACGAACTGTTGATCTTCAGCCGCTGGTGCCAAGTGATGCTGCGGTTCGAGAAGGGCATGTACGAACAACCCGACCAAGATCTGAACAAGTTGTGGTGGGATCTGGTCGAGAAGTACCAACTGTTGAAGCGACCGGCGGGCCGCAGCGCCCCGGATTACGGCAGTAAGATCCACATCGTGAGCGCCCCGGTGTACTACCACAATTACATGATGGGGCAACTGTTTGCCTCGCAGGTGCACCACACGATCGCCCGCGAGTTGTACAAGGGCGCGCCCCCCGATTCGGTGATCTACATCGGCGATCCGAAAGTCGGCGAGTTCATGAAGAAGAGGGTGTTCGAACCGGGCCGCACTATGGATTGGCGAAAACTGACGAAATCCGCAACGGGCGAGGAACTGTCGCCCAAGGCATTCGCCGAGGATTTCCGGGGGAAGTGATTGTCATTCCGAGCCGGAAGCGTCAGCAACGATTTCAATTAATTCAAATCGTCGCTAACGCTTCCGGCTCTGATGTTACGCCTTCGCCAACACAACACCTTCGCCATTTCTCAACGAGATCTGGCGGATCGCTGGGCCGAGAGTACCATCGGCGTTCACCACGCGGTACAACCCGTTGAGTTGGTGCACCGTCGCGGTGTTATCCGCAATCGTGCCGTTGATGCCCTTCACGTACGATAGCGGCTTGTACAGAACCAATGCATTCTCGTAAGCACGCTGGTAAATCCGGTAGCCGAGATTGTTGTTGGAGGGATCCTTCCCCGTGGCGAACTGGCTCCATGTTCCCTGCGGTTTGCCCACGTTGAACGTGATGGCATCGGTGTAGTGCCGCTTCCAATTCGTGGCGGGTTCGTTGCCGCCGTTGATCATCAGGAAGTCGAGCTTGGGATCCGCAACGAGGTAGTACATGGCGAGCGTGCTGGTCATGAACCGCGGATTCGATGCGTCCAGCGTCGTCGGCAGGCTGTCGAGGATCTGGTACGACTTTCCGCCGGAGAGTGCCCGGCGATAAGCGACCGTCGCGGCCATGTCTTCGAACATCACGAAGTTCGCCTGTTGCGGCCGCAGGGCGAATTCTTCCAGGTTCGTCACGCCGTTCTTGATCTGCGAATCGACCGAGGTGCCACCCCCGGCGGTATTGGTGATGAGCCACTTGGAGCCGAGGGACCTGTTCACGATACCGAGCAGGTTGCCATAATCCGTGGCATATGTAGTGATCGATTCCTTCAGCGTGGCGGGGTTGACGGGGAAGCGGCCCGTGGAATTGTCCACGAAGAATCCGCTCGCGGCAGGCAGCGACTTCAGCAGTCGTTGGTGGTAGTCGACGGCCCACAGTCGGAATTCGTTCGATGCGGGATTCGTGGCGAACCGATTCGGCCCATAGTACGGGAAGGTCATCCGGGATTGGTAGACGAAGCGGGCATCGAACCCGGCTTTGCGGCTGGCGTACTCGGCATTGTTCAGATAACCGTCGCCGTCCTTGTCTGCGGCGGTGTCGAACGCGGGGATCGTTCCCTTGTATCTCACCGCATCAAAGCTCGTATAATCGTTCGTGAGCATCGTGGTGAACACGGGGGCGGTGCCCGTCGCGTTCGTCGTTCGCAACCGCACCTGGTACAGCTGAGCCCTACCATTCATGGACGACGTCACCCAATCCTTGGGCGGATCGAACTGGAATGAACCCGCTTTACGCAATCCTGCCGTGCCATCGCTGAGAAGTGGCATCGTCTTCCATGCGGTCGGTTTGCCGTTCGAATCGACCGCCGAGACATATTCAAGTACGGCGTTCCAACTGCCGGCCGCAGGCGTCTTCAACCCGACCCTCAATTCCCGGAACTTCTCGGTGTAGCCAAATGTCATGCTCTGCCCGGCCCCGGCAGCCACAGACATGGTACCGGTCTTGCGAACGATACTGGTAATGTCCGTCCAGGCACCGTCGGTACCGCGGAGCACCTGCCAGAACTGTTCGACGGGAACGGCTGAAGCGCTCAAGCCGTCGAACGGTTGGGCCGAGTTCACATGGTAGAAGACCGATTCGCGGCTGATCTTGTTGCGGTCGGCGTAAGCCAGCCAATCGGTGAGAAGGCTGCCGTAGATATTCGAGAGGTTGGTGTATACCATCTGCGGCGTGGTCGGGCTCGCTTTGGCAATCTGCTCAAGGTACGCGATGTTCGGGATGACGAGGTCGATGCTATTTCTCAATAGGGCGAATTCGTAGGCGTTCAACGGGGTACCGTGGTAGGCGAGGGCCGCGAGACGGATCCATTCATAATTCCGCTCAACCGCAGGCAACGAAGGGTTCGAGGGAATCGGCGGCACGACGGGCGGTGGCGGAACCGTGGGCGGCACGGCGGGCGGCCGCGGAACCGCGGGCGGCGGAGGAACCACGGGCGGGATCGTCGGCAACGGCCCCCCGTCCGTCGGCGGTGTGATGGTACTGGCTTTGTCCGCTTGGGTGGGAATCAACGTGGCAGTGGCGAGGTTCGCCGGGGCGGCGTTCACCAAGAAGTTATCGAAGAGCAAATCCCCCGCGGAACCGGCCCCGCGGGAAAGCCCGGCCAGCCCGCCGCTCCTGATGGCATCGTCCGATTTCACCATCGCCCACTTGGGCGAAAGGCCCCACGAACCATCGGGGTTCATGTACTGGCCGGTATCGGAGCGGTAGATTTGAACCCGGAGTTGGTTCCCCTTCACCACGAGCGACACTTGAACCCAGAGGCTGCTCTGCCAGCCCGCGGTGTTGATCTTGCCGAGCGAAGTGCTCGCACCGTTGACGACGCGGACGAGTTCGACTTCCAATCCCCGTTTCACCGTTACGCCGTAGAACGTGGGCTTCGAGGTGGTGAGGCCCGAACCGCGGGCAAACACCCCGGCGGCTTCCACCCCATCCACGTAGACGGACGAAGAAACTTGGGAATCGGTGGGAACGGGTTGCGTCATCCACACCCGCGCTTGGGAAGTCGAGTTCGTGTTGATATCGAGGGTGGCATCGGCCCGGCGGCTGATGGTCACGGAAGTGCCGTCGATCCATTGGCTCCAACCGTCGGGTACGCGGTTCAGCGCTCCGCCGTCGAAGCGCTCTTCGCGGATGGGCGTGTACAAGCCCGATCCGGGCGGCCCGATGCGGAGGCTATCGATGGGGACATCGCCGGAAATTCCCGCGGGCCGGGCAAAGCCGACGTAGCCGCCGTTGATGATCGCCGAGGAGGTTTTTTCGATGGCCGCGACCGGGCTGCTGATCCATTTGCCGTTGGCACCGAGGTATTGGTTGGTGTCGCCGCGATAGAGGAACGTTTTGAGGGAGGCTCCTTCGGCACGAATCTTCACGGTCACCCAAATGTTACTCAGGTACTCCGCCGATTTCACGGTGCCGAGAACCGTCGATTGCCCGTTCACCACTTGCAACAGTTGAACTTCGGTGCCGCGGACGACGCTTGCCGCGAGGTAGCTGGGCTTGTCCGAATTGAGGTTGTTCCCGCGGATGAAGAGTTGCGTCGGCGAGAGGTTGTTGATGAACACCGCGGCCGAGACTTCGATATCCGCGTTGTAATAGTTGTTAACCCAAGCCCGCCCAGCCGACACGCTCTTCGCGGAGGAAACCAGCCGGCCCTGCCCGCCGAGGCCCTGTCCCGCCCGATCGATCTGGTAGATCGGCGTCGTCGATTCGTAGCTCCACTGGTTCCACCCCACCGGCATGCCCCCGGTGATGCCTTTCGTGAACGGCTCGACGAGCCAATCCCCGGCCGCCGGGACTTCCCGGCTTTCCAAGGTCTCCAATTTCAGGGTTTGCGATTTGAAGGCGGTGGGTAGAGGCATATCGGGCTGGCCTTCCGGTCGCTCGTGGTCAAGGGGCCCATGGGCGGGCCACTTGTTCAGAAGGCGGGAGGATAGCGTGGGCTTCCGGGGTGTCAACCGGAAGCGGCGGAAGTTTAATCTTTTTGGGGATTTCGAGCCGGAAACTGGAAGCGATCGCCTCTCGATGTGATGAAAGACTTCAGCCACAGAGAACACAAAGAACACAGAGAAAAGACCTTCTCGAACATAGTGTACTCTGATCTCCTCTATGTTCTCTGTGGCGAATTCTGAGTCTATAGCACCTCATTCCGCCTCAACTGCGCGGGCAGCGCGTTTCACACTTGCTCCCAAGTGAAGCCTTCGCCATCTCGCTCGGCAGCACGCCCCGTCAGCGTTCCTCTGCTAGAATAGACTATCCCCGAGCATTCCCTCTTCCGCTGGTTGCCCAACATGCGTATTCCCGCCGCATCACTCACCCTCATTACCTTCGCCACATTCTCGCTGGTCGCGGCACCCCCTTTGAAAGGGCCACCGGCTCCTCCGGAGTTCGCCGAACAGCAATCGGCACCCAAGCCCGCACCGTTTCCCACCAAGTTGGTCGATCAGGGGGAATTCGATCCGAAGTTGAAAGGCTTAATGGCCCCCGAAGGTTTCCGCGTCGAGATCGTGGCCGAGGCTCCCACCGTCGTGAACCCCGTAGGCATGAATTTCGCCCCGGATGGTTCCCTCTACGTCATCGAATGGCGGCCCGACCTCGGCCAGCAAACCGCACCCTTCTTCGAGACGATCCGTTACCGCGATGGTTCCACCCGCACCATTAACACGATGAAGAAGTTCGAAGTGGACGTGGTCAAACGGCTCATCCTCAACCCGCAAACCGGCAAGTACGAACGGGCCGAAACCATCCTCACCGAGGAACTCCCGAGTACGCTCCTCTTCCACGATGGCTGGCTTTACACCGCGAGCCGGGGCACCGTGCGGCGCTACAAGAAATCTTCGCCCACGAGCTTCACCGGCGAAAGCGTCAACACCTCCGCCGCGACGCAAACGTCCGCCCGCTGGGACACCCGCGAAGTGATCGCCCAAGGCTTCTGCGGCTTCCACCACCACCAAGTGTCCGGGTTGAGCATCGGCCCGGACGGTTGGCTGTACATCACCACCGGCGACGACGACAACGTGGTGGAAGGTTCGGACGGCCACCGGGCCACCGTGCTGCGAACCGGGGCCGTGTTCCGCTGCAAGCCCGACGGTTCCCAGATGGAAGTGTTCTCGCTCGGCTACCGCAACCCCTACCGCAGCATCGTTCACGACGACAAATTCCACTGGTTCCACGCCGACAACGATCAAGAAGACGGCAGCAAGTTCACCGGTTGCCGATTGATGCACGTGGCCGAGGAGTCGGATTACGGTTGGCGTTTGAAGCCGGGTGCCCGCTGCTGCCAAACCGATTTCCTCCGCGGGGCCGTAGCCGGGGAACGCCCCGGAAAGCTGCCGCCGATGTTGAAGACGGGCCGCGGTTCTCCCGCCGGGGTGCTGCTCTACCACGATACCCAAATGCCGGAACAGTATCGCGGGCTGATGTACTACCCGGATGTGTTCCGCAAGTTGATCCGCGCGTACCGCATCGCCCCCAAAGGTTCGACGTTCGAGATCACCGGGGAAATGGAGTTCATGAAATCGGAAGATCCGCTGTTTCGCCCCTGCGAGATGAACATCGGCCCGGACGGTGCGATTTACGTTTGCGATTGGCGAACCGATTCCGGCGGAGCCGGGAAAATCTGGGGGGACGGCATGCACGGCCGCATCTACAAGCTCACGTGGGTGGGCACCAAGGATTCCTCGGCGATCCCGTTGCGCGACCGCGAGACTTGGGCCAAGATGCTGCTGCCGAACGGAAAAGCCTGCAAGTTGCCCGACCTCGTCGAAGCGATGCGTTCCCCCGATCTCACCACCCGCGATCTGGCCCAGAAGGAACTCGCCCGCCGGGTGAAGACCGAGCAACAACTGAAAGCGTTGAAGGAAGCCGAGCGCGGGTATTACGCCGAGGCCGGGCCGTTCCGCGAACTCGTGCTGCCGCTCATCGAAGACGATGAACCGATCTCGACCCGGCTTTCCGCTTACTACTTACTGCAACAGAATTGGGATGCCGAGATCGCCAAAGTATTCTTGGAAGGCCTCGACGATAAGGATGTGGATGTTCGATCCGTGTGCGCCGAGAGCTTGGGCCGCAATTGCAAGCCGAGTGATCTCGCGGCCAGCCTCGCCCTGGCGAAGGCACTCGGCGATGAAGCCTTGCCGGTTCGCCGGGCGGCGGCCCTCGCCCTCGGCAAGCTCGGTTCGGAGGGGGCGGTCGATCCGCTGATCGCCGCGTGGAAGAACGACAACGGCGAAGATGCCTTTCTGCACGATGGCTACCTCCGCGCCATCGAACGTTTGGGCCGGCCCGGAATTCAAGGGTTGCTCACGCTGGCGAACTCCGGCGAAGCGAACGATTGGAACCGCGTGGCCTCGGCGTTCCTCGCCCTCCGCACCAAGGCCGCGGCGGAAGCGCTGCCCGAATTGCTCGCCAGCCCGCACTTCTCGGTGGCCCAACGCAGCGATCTCGTACGTTCATACTTGAATTACCAGTTCGACCCGCCACTTTCCCTCGATCCGTTGGCGACATACTTGATCGCCCGGCCGAAGCTGGCCAACGAGGTAAAGATCGCCGGGTTGGAAGTGCTGGCCGCTTCGAACGCTTTGGGTGGCCCGGAACCGGCGAAGTACGTCTCCGCGTTGATCTTCGCCGAGGAGGAAGAAGTGCGTCTCACGGCCATCGCCGCGGTGGAAGTCGGCCGCGTGGCTCTCGCCAGCGAAGCGCTGCGAACCGCGTTATTGGATGGCAAACACTCGGCGGCGGAACGCTTGGCCCTCATGAAAGCAGTGCGGGCCATCGCCAGCAGCGATTGCGCCGCCACTTCGATGATTATCCTCGAAACGAAAGACGAACCGGCGATTCTCAAAGCGGAAGCCCTGCGTTGCCTGGCCTTCCACGATCCCTCGAAGGCCCGCGAGATCGCACTGCCTTTCTTGGATCAACCCGATCCGCTCCTGATCGCGGAAGCGGTCGCCGCGCTCGGAACCACCGAAGAAGGGGCGATCATCATCGGGCGGCGCTACCTCGATATGAAGCTGCCGCGGGATTTGTACCCCCGCGTTTCCGAAGTGCTCCGCAAGTTTCTCAAGAACCCCGAGATCGCCAAGCTCAACGCCGAAGTGATGAAGGGCGGCTTGCTCCTTTCCACCGCCCCCGGCGAGATCGACAAAATCCGGGCGCTCGTGCAATTGAAAGGCGACGCCAAACGGGGCAAAGCCATTTACTTGAACCCGGCCATCGTCGCTTGTTCCTCGTGCCATAAACTCGAAGGCGTCGGCGGGCAAGTCGGCCCCGATCTCACCCGCATCTGGGAAACCAGCACGGTGGAGAAACTGCTCGAATCGATCGTCGAGCCGAGCAAGGAAATCAAGGAAGGCTTCGCCACGTACAAAGCGGTCACGGCGAACGGCCAAGTGTTCACCGGCTTGAAAATCTTCGATTCTCCCACGGAAATCGTACTGCGGGAAGCCAGCGGGCGAGATGTGCGAATCGACCGCAGCGACCTCGACGCCCTCTCGCCGAGCAAAATCTCGCTGATGCCGGAGAACGTGGTTTCGCAACTCTCGTTCGATCAGTTCATCGATCTGCTGGCGTTCTTGAAGAGCCGGAAGGAACAAGAACTGCTCCGCGGGGCCGTGCTGGATTACGCGGTGTTCGTCGGGGCGAAGGCCGACATCAAGGAACCGGACGCCTTCGAGTTGAACCCGCAACCCGGAGCCGCGATCCCCGGTGTGAACTCGCGTTGGCAAATCGTACAGGTCGATTCGACCGGGTTGCTGGTGTTGAAACCATTGATCCCCCACGAACCGACCGGCGTGTACGCCACGGCTTCGGTGTATTCGCCCACGGCCCAAACCGCGACGGCGGTGCTCTACACCGACGATCCGATCCGCATCGGCGTAGGGAATAAAGAAGCCTTCCTGCGGAAGGTGCCCAAACTCGTAGCGTTCAGCGAAGCCGAGAAATTCTCAGTGGAACTCGCACCCGGATGGAACGCGGTGACGGTGAAGATGGTGACGTCCGGCAGCGTTCACCGCTTGGGGCTGCAATTCCAAGGGGAAGGCTTGCGAACCGCGAGTGCCCCCGAGAAGAAGTAACCCCGCTTCCGGTCGGGTGGCTTTACGAGCCGGAAGCGTGAGCGACGACGATTGAAACCCTATGGGCGATTCGACATTCCCAAGGAATGCCTCCCGTCGCTGACGCTCCAGGCTCGCCGGTGTGATTGATTCTGTTTCGAGCTTGCCAGTACGCTATTCATCCCAGAACCACACTTGCGAGTCCGGAGCGTGAGCGACGGGAGTTAAACTTCGCTTCAATTCACCGGCTTCTCTCGGATCGCGGTTTTGATTTCCTCGATACGCCGCTTCCACGCTTTCAGCGGAGCTTCCCTCGCTTCGATGGTCGCCCCGGCATCGTAGGCGGTGAGCGATTTTTGATTGTTGGAAACGGGATCCAAATCGTTCAGCAACACATAGATGGCCAACTCCCGCACGGCGATTTCCGGGGCCGAGAGGTCCGCGAACAATTGATCGATCGTTCCGAAGTCGACGCGTTCCGCCGTGCTCAGGCCGGGCAAACGGCGGAGCCAAACGGTCATTTGCGCTTTGGAGAAGCGGAACTTGGGTTCCGCCGCGGCGCGGAACACCGCTTCGCCCCCCGGATCGGCGGCGAATGCCGCCCGCAACGCATCCAAGGCCGCTTTGCGAGCGAAGCCACGTTCCGGATCGCTCGCGGCTTCCGCCAACGGTTCGTACTTGCCCAACGCCGCGGCACTGAAGATGGCGAAGCGGGCGCCGTACAAATCGTCGAGTGTCGTGCCGTTCGCGGCCCCGAGGTTCTTCTCGGCCAAGAGCGCCCCGAGAGATATTGCCTCGGGCAACCGCTTGGCGAAGCCATCGAGCACCTTTCGGCACGCGGTCGCGCTCTGTTCGTTCGGGTAGATCGAGATGCGTTCGAAGTATTCCCCGCTCGGTTCCTTGCGTTTCGTGTCGGGAACACGCGGGCCTTCCAAACCGCGCCCCGTGCTCGTCCAAAGCATGAGTTGCCGGGGTGGAACCTTCACCGCTTCGCGGCTGCGCGTTGCCAAGGTGGGCGAACCGGCATTGGCGAACAGCACCGCCGCCGTCACCGGGGCTTCCGCGAGCGGGCCGGGCGTAGGGGCGTGCAGGAGTTCGATCGCCACCTCCGCCTTGGCGTCGGGCAGCGTGATCTCCCAAATTTCCTTGAGGAAACGCAAGCGAACCTTCGCCCCGCCCGCCTTCGACGTTTGCAAGTAGATACGACCGACGTGGAAAGTAATATCCGCATCGTACCCGGCATCGGCGATCGTGGGCGTGATCGCCGTTTGCAAAACTTGGATCGGAATCAACTCCGGCAGGTTGCCCCAGAGTTCAACGGTCAAACCGGTATCGTATTTTATCCTCGCCCGGTAACCGGGAAGTGCCAACAGGCGATCCGTACTCATCACCTCGGCTTTCGGGGCCACCCGCACCCACGATTCCAACAGGCCCTCCGTTTTCTGGGTGAGGAGAACTTGATCGCCTTGATCCTCGGCATTCGCAACTGCGATCCGACCAGGTTGCACCGGCGGAACCTTCGGCACCAAGTCTTCTTTCATCGGCAGGGGTTCGACCGGGGGAACCGAGGGCATCGGCGTCGGTGCGGGAGGAGTGGGTGCAGTCGGCGGGGGCAACGGGGCCGGGGTTGCCGGCGGGGTCGGCAGAATCTTCGTAGTGGTTGTCGGGGGTACTGGGGCTTTCGTCGAAGCGACAATCGCATCCGGGCGTTTCACAATTTCAACGCTGCCGCTGGGCCATGCGAGGAACGCGAAGACCAGGAATCCGAGCACGAGTGCGGCCACGGCCGCCCATTTCATCACGCGTACACCGACCGGTTCCGATTGCGAATAGGCCTTCATGCCGAGGAGGTACGCGGTATCGAGGTCGTCGCGGTCGTCGGTGGTCGCCTCGGCGGCGGCACCGAGGGCCATCGACGTGGCGGGGGCACGGTTCGGCATCGAAGCCGGGCCGGGAATGAGTTCGTACATCCGTTTGTACGCCGTGGGGGGAATCCGCATCTGCTCGGACATCACGAGCGTGAGAATCTGGTGCGACGCCGCGACCTCGGCGAGGTGAACGTCCGATTCGAGGCAGATTTGCTCGAATTCGGCGAGCTGCTCGGAAGTGAGCGCATCGCTGAGGTAGGCGGCCACCGTGTTCGGATCGGAGGAAGTCCCCTGCCCTTCTGCGGCGGAAGGCACCGAAAGCCCACGCTTGCGGGTAACCTTGCGGATGCGATCGGCGAGATCCTGCGCGGGCTTACTTTCGTTCAACTTCTGGCCGATCACCAAGGCTTGGGCCGGTTCCAAAGTATCATCGAGATAGGCGAGCAGCGTTCGCAGCGTCAGGCGAATATTGGGGGCGGACATCGAAAATTCCTCGGGTGTGCGAATTGTTAGTGGCGTACGCCGCGCGGTTTCGTGCATAATTCTGGAAAGTTCTCTCCTTTTTCTGGAATCTCCCCATGCGAACACTGTTTGTACTTCTCGCCGTTTCCACACTCGCCTGCGCTGCGGAACCCACCGGATTGCAAGCCGGGGCGAACGCCATCGACATTACCCCGTTGAAATTTCCGATCTCGGTCAACGGTGGATTCGGTGATCGCCAAGCGACGAAAGCAAAGGATCGCCTCCACGCCCGATGTATCGTGCTCACGCAGGGCGGTGCCTCATTGGTCATCGTCACGGTCGATAGTTGCATGTTGCCCAGAGAATTGGTGGATCGGGCGAAAGCGCTCGCCGAGAAGGCGACCGGTATCACCGCGAAGAATATGCTGATCTCGGCTACGCACACCCACACTGCCCCGACCGCAACGCCAGTATTTCAAAGCGTGCCCGATCCTGAGTACGTGAAGTTCCTCACCGAAAAAATTGCCGAGGGCATTACCTCGGCGGCGAAGAACCGCGTGCCCGCCGAAGCGGGTTGGACAAAGATCGAAGTGCCTGCGCCACTTTATAACCGCCGTTGGAAGATGAAGCCGGGCACGATCAACACCGATCCGTTCGGCGGTACGTCCGATCTTGTGAAGATGAACCCCGGCGTGCAAAATCCGAACTTGCTGGAACCGGCCGGCGCCGTCGATCCGGAGCTTTCCGTGCTTGCGATTCGCTCCCGCACCGGAATTCCGATTGCCTTGCATGCGAATTATTCGCTGCACTATGTCGGCGATCTGCCGATGCTCTCCGCCGATTACTTCGGCGTGTTTTGCGATGCCATCAGTGGAAAGATCAACGCGGACCCGAAGCAATCGCCACCGTTCGTGGCGGCGCTTTCCAACGGCACCAGCGGCGATGTGAACAATGTGGATATGAAAAGTCCGCTGCCGAAAACCGCTCCGGGCGAACGCTGCCGAACCGTGGCAGACACCTTGGCAACCGCTGGCGCGAAGGCTTATGCGTCGATTCCATTCTCCGCGGATGTTCGCCTCGGCGCCACCGAAGAGGAGATCGAACTCGGCGTTCGCAAGCCCTCGGCGAAGGAGATCGAACGGGCCGAGGGCATCTTGGGGGCGCTCGATTCGCGCTCGCCGAAATCGCCCGCGGAAGTTTACGCGGCAGAAACCACGGCGATGGCGAAGTACCCGGACACGGTGAAATTGAAATTGCAAGCGTGCCACATCGGCGACTTGGCAATTACGGCCATCCCGTGCGAAGTGTTCACCGAAATTGGCTTGAAATTGAAGAAGGAATCCCCGTTCAAAAGCACCTTCAACATCAGCTTGGCGAACGGTTACAACGGCTACTTGCCCACGCCGGAACAACACAAACTCGGCGGGTACGAAACGTGGCGGGCGCGATCGAGTTATTTGGAAGTGAACGCTTCGGAAAAGATCGTACCGGCGGTGTTGAAGCTGTTGGCGAAATTGAATGCCGAGTAGAAACGAACAAAGCCGGCCGAGTGCGAACACTCGACCGGCCCCGTAAGTTGTTCGCTCCGACCGCTGCCTCTTCAGTTCCAGCCCCGTGTTCCAAGCGGGGGCGGTCGTGGTGAACGATCGATATTTTGCACGTTCCATGCCGGTCGATATTTTGCGATTCGGGCCTATATTTCAGTACTTTCTACCGGGATCACTGCAATTATTACAACCGTTGCAGTGCAATTTTTCCCGATGCAATCGTCGCGGGAATCGTTGGAGCGTGCGAAGGCAGCCCCGCACCTGCGAGTTGGAATTCGGTGTGGAAACATTCCGATGGGGATGCAATTCAAACGGTCGGGCGCTCGGCGACGAGGAGCAGACAATCGCTCAGGTTCAACGTGTAAATGACCCACGCCCAGAACTTGGAGCAATACTTCGACGTGAGCAAACGGTTGAAGAATCCGCTGCGGTTCGAGCGGGCCGCCAACCGGGCACTGTGCTTCAACCACACGCTGTGGCGAATCGATCTCAGGGTGGACGTACGGAACCCCGCCGTTTGCAGCATGATTTGCAACGTGGTGGGAGTGAAGTGCGTGAGGTGCCGGGGCACATCGAGGCCGTACCAGTTCTGACCGAAACGGCGGAACGACCAACTATCGATATTCGGGCACGCCACGATCAACTTGCCACCGGGTACGAGCAAGCGAAACGCTTCGCGGAGCGTGGTGAGCGGCTCCTGAACATGTTCGAGCGAATGCCACATGGTGATGACATCGAAAGTTCCGGGTCGCAATTCCGGGTGGGGCAGATCGCCCACCATGGCCCGCAATCCGAGTTCCCCTTGGATGCGGTTCACCGGCCCCACCGCGGCATCGAGGCCCGTCACGTCCCAACCGAGTTCCGCCATGCGTTTCAGATAGCTGCCGCTGCCGCAGCCGAAATCGAGCAGCCGCCCCGCTCCAGCCCACGGCAACGCCCCTTTGCGTTCGCGGCTGCGGCCGAGAATGCGGGCGAGCAGTTTTGGCTTTGCGTTCGAGTGTCGCAGTTTATTGGGCCGCCGGTGCGGTTTGTAATCGGACGGGTAGAAGCGGCCGATGGAACGCGGGCCGGGCCGCGGATTCGTATAGGTGGTAGAACAATGCCGGCAACGCACGACGAGGAAACGCTTGCCGGCATCCCCCTGCCCCGGCGTGTGATCGGCGGCCTCGAAACGCGGCTCCTCTTCGTGCCGGCCGCACATCGGGCAATCGCTATCGACCCAATCGATATTTGCGGCGTCCGAGGAATGAACGGGTTCGGCGCGGGCCATCATGCGCAATTCATCCGTGAAGGGCGGTGATACAAAGCGAACGGAATGTAACGCGATTCGCCCGCCCCCCGCAAGGCGAGTTCCCGAAAAGCTGGCACCCGTCCGGGCTATACTTTCCCCACGTTCACCCATTGGTGGCTCTTGGCGGAATCGAGCACAGCATCGAGCACGAGTTGCGTTTCCAAGGCATCCTTGAAGGTCGGACTGGCCGGTTTGCCGGTGCTGAGGCCTTCGAGGAAATCGGCGACTTGGTGGGTGAAGCTGCTGTCGTAGCCAATGCTGAGGCCCGGCACCCACCAGTTGGCCATGTAGGGGTGGTCGGGGCTGTTGTCGGTGACATGCACCGACTTCCAACCCCGGATGGGCGCGTCGTCGCGGTAGTCGAACACTTGTATGCGGTGCAGGTCGTGTAAATCCCAGCCGAGTGACATATTTTCGCCGTTGATCTCGAATGTGTACGCCGCCTTGTGGCCGCGCGCGTACCTCGTAGACTCGAAATTGCCGAGACTGCCGTTGGCGAACTTGCCCAAAACTAGGCACGCATCGTCAATTTTCACCGGCTCGACCTGCCCCGTGAGCGTGTGTATGCGCTCGG
>JBBQWA010000021.1:0-22913 GCA_038211045.1 Gemmatales bacterium | reverse complement strand
ACCAGTAATTCTTTCGATGCTTGCTTCCGCAACATCAAGTCCGCTCCATACCGCTGGTTCAATTATGCTTGCTAAATGTGAGTTCCAACGATCACGAACGTGATCAATCACAGTTCGCAATACAATAACTTGTCTTAATCGCAAAGGTGGATAATCAGCCAATGCAAGGCTCCCTGCCTCAAATCTAGCGTCGCCAAAAAGGCGAAATAACGCTGATACTGAAAATGCCCACTGAAAAAACGCGATTCGGAGCTTTGGAGCAATTATTGATTCGATTTCTGCATTTGCAATTGACCGTGGATCATTGAATCCTTCACTTGCAAACCATTCCTCAAGAAAAACACCACACCACCAAGAAGCTGCGCAACTGTCCGCATCGAACTCAAGAACTTGGCATTCTGACAATTCCGATTTTCCATCGCTACTCCATTCAAGTTCTGATACACAATTTAGCCCATACCGATCGTTCAGATAATCAACGTGGCCATGTGCCAAATGAACCAATTCATGTCGTAGCACAAATCGAAGTGCCTGTTTTGTAGCTTGCTCTGCCCAAAGACGGCGAATTTCATTTGCCGGTTGCGGCTGAAAAACGCCAAAGTCAGTCAGCACATGTAGACACTCACACGGATCATCCGAAAGGAATGGGGGATTTTTCTCTTCGTCAACCAAACCAATTCTAATTAATATGTCATTTCTAGCCATTATGTTACAAAACAATCCATGCAAGGCACGTATTGTTCCAGCATAAATACCAACGCATGCAGTACCCAATGAATTTCGAAACGCAATTGCATTAAAACCGTGATTATTGATCAATCCAAAACATGGTCGAAATTTACAGTTGGCCTCTGTGCCTTTCAGCTCCGCGTGCTGTGCAAGCCAGCTATAGTACTGAAAAATTTCTTTCTCAACTTCACTTGAGAGAGCACCGCTACGATAAAGGCCACCTCTATCGTGAACAAAATCATCAAATGATTCCGTATCTGTCATCAATTCACCCAACATTAGGTTGTTGCCTCTCGATTGCAAATCATTCCGATCATCTTTCCTCTCTCGGCAACAACGCAATCAATTGCGTGACGATTTCGTCGGGCGTCACGCCTTCGGCTTCCGCATGGTAGTTCGTCATGATGCGGTGCCGCAGAACCGGGTGGGCCACCGATTTCACATCGTCGATGGCCACGTAGGTTCGGCCGTAGAGGATCGCGCGGGCCTTGGCCGCGAGGATCAGGTTCTGCCCCGCCCGCGGCCCGGCGCCGAAGGTCACGTACTTCTTGATGAAATCGGGGGCGGGCGAATCTTCGCTCGCTTCGGGCCGACTGCTGCGTGCCAAACGGGCCGCATAGCGGATTACGTATGCCGCGGCCGGTACCTTCAACACCAGTTCTTGCATCGCCAAGATTTCGGGTGCTGAGATCACCCGTTCCACCTGAACTTTATTGGGCGAAGTTGTCGCTTCGATAATCCGGCATTCGTCCGCTTCCGCCGGGTAATCGACGCGAATATTGAACATGAAACGATCCTGCTGCGCTTCGGGCAACGGGTACGTGCCTTCTTGTTCGATGGGGTTTTGCGTGGCGAGTACGAAGAACGGATCGGGGAGCTTGTGCCGTTGCCCGGCCACGGTCACTTGGCGTTCTTGCATCGCTTCGAGCAATGCGGCTTGAGTCTTCGGTGGGGTGCGGTTGATTTCATCCGCCAGCACGATGTTCGAGAAGATCGGGCCGCTCACGAACCGGAAGCCGCGTTGGCCGGTGGCACGGTCGTCGTAGAGGATTTCCGTGCCGGTGATGTCTGTCGGCATTAAATCCGGGGTGAACTGCACTCGGTTGAACGTGAGGTTCATCCCGTCCGCGAGGGTGCGGATCATGAGAGTCTTTGCCAAGCCCGGAACACCCACAAGCAGGCAATGCCCACGGCTGAGTACCGCCAACAGCAATTGTTCGAGCACGGCTTGCTGCCCGACGATCACCTTCGCGCATTCGTCCAGCAATTTATGGCACGTCGCCCGCAATTGCTCGGCGGTGCGAACTTCATCTTCGCCCAAGATGATCGGCACGAGAACGGGTTCGGCCACGGTGAACTCCAATTACTGTTTCGCTGTCCACCATGATACGGTGCCGGGCGAACGCACGGCCAACTTCTCGGCCTGAAATTCCAATGTCGAGCCGGGCCACGCCGGGATTTCTTGGTAGCCTTGCGGCTGCCCCAAGATAGGATCTAACGCGGCGATCCGAATTCCCCGGCTCGTGGAAGCTTCCGCCAAAGTCGCGGGGGCGGCAAATACATACGCGATCTTGGGAGTTGCCACATACCTCTCCGCAATGCGGAATCCTACGCGTGCCAACGATTCTTCGGGCTGTTGTTGAACCGAGTATACGAACACCGAATGGCGGCCGCGAATCGCTTTGGCCGGGGAATCGCCCAACGGGAGTTCGGCTCGCCAAAGTTCCCGCCCGAGTGCCAGATCGATGGCCACCAGGTTCTTTGAACTCGGCACGAACAATGTACTTCGATCCGCTGCCGCGTGCGACCAATTGAACGTGCCGGTATTCAACAGCACCGGCTTACCCCATAAGGCACGGCCGGTGTTCGGATCGAGCTTCTGAATTTCGATCCCGTAGTTGCGATGCACCGCGACGAGCAACGCTTGGCCTAGCATTCCAACTTGCGGGGGTACGCCGGTTAGGCTCGCTTCCCCGCCGGCTTCGTATGCCCAATGCTTGCGGTGATTGGAATCGAAGCAGCGCACGGAACCGGCACCATCGGAGAAGGCGACTTTCCCCAAAGGCAACGGCAGCGGCGGAGCCTGCCAGAGAACCTCCGCCGATTTTTCCCGGCGTAGAATTTTGCCGGTGCCATTATCGATCAGCCAGCGTTCGCCTTGGGAAGTTTGAACCCACACCCCGGTCGGGGTGGCCAAGAAATGCGGTGCGAACCTCGGCGAGGATTCGATCGATTTCGGGGTTCTTCCGTTGCGTCCGAGCGAATCCAAGCTCCATTCGATTTCCCCGGTTGTGGGGTTCACCGCCGTCAGACGATGCTCATTCTCAAATCCGATTCGGTGTGAACCGACCGCAACACCACCGGGGATATTCGTATCCAACGGCAGTTGTTCTTGCGAGGAAAGTTTCAAAGGTAGCCGGAACGCAGGGGCTTTCAATGGATCGAAGTCCGTTGTGATCGGCGATGCGACCGACTTTTGAATCGATGGAACCCTCGGGCGTTCGACGTCGCCCGCCCCGGGAATCCCCTCGTACGCCCAAACTTCGCTCGGCGTGGCGACGATCAGCAGGCCTTCGCCAAAGGCGAGATTGCCGTGCGGCCCCGGCTTGGGGATCGATTGCACCGAACCATCGGCCACGTTCAACCGGTAGAGCTTTTCCATCGTCGGCCAGAGTATCGCATTCTCCGCCGCGATACCCTTGCCGTAGGTGGCGAGAAACGGATCGTCGTGGTTCTGCCAGCCGCGCGGTTCTTGCGTCGAACCATCTTGGAGGTTGAATCCGCGAATTCCCTTTTGCGGCCCGTGGATCGCGGCGATGAGCTTGCCATCGGATACGCCGAGGAGTTGCTGAACGGAAAGTGGCGGGCTTTCCCAGATGGCTCGGCCCGTTGCGGCATCGAGCGAGTAAATCCGATCCCCATCGTTAGGGGCGATGAACACTTTGCCCGAGGCGTATACCGGTGGGCAAAGATCGCGCACGCCGTTTCCCGGTTTCTGCGGAGGGGCATTGCGGAACGCCCACGAATTGTGGCCTGTGGAACGATCGAGGGCGACCGTGATCCCCGAGTGGGAATTGTAAACCACGTTGCTTCCCGCCAAAGTGATGAGTTCTTGACGATTCCGCGCCGCGGTTTGATTGACGTCGTTCTCGAAGATCAACGTTTTCCACAGGAGTTTCGGCGTTTCCGAGTACCGGGCGATGCCGTGGTTCAAATGGCCGCGTTCGTCCATCTGGCAGAATGCCGCATAAAATTCTCCGTCGAATAGCGCGGGCGAACCTTCCCAAGTGGCTCCTTCGGGGGGCAATAAATGCCAGAGCTTCTTGAGAATGCCATTGCGTTGCGGCTCGAATGCCACGATGGTACTCGCCGCGATTCGTTTAACTTTCTCAGTGCCACCGGGCATCGCGGTGGCACCCAGCCGGACGTACAATTTCCCATCGGCGTGGGTGAGCGTGAACGCCGCCCCGAGTAAGTTCGGCAGCGCCAGTTCCATCGCATCGAAGCCCGCGAACTCGGGTTCCACGCGAAGATCGTAAGCGATGCGGGCTTCTCCGGTTTTCAAATCGAAAGCGAAGATCCTCGCGGCATCGGCGATGTAGGCGAAGCCGTTGCACACCACTGGATGAAATGCCAAGGTCTTCGCGGCGGGAATCGATGCCGGGCGCGGAATGCCGCGATCGGTTGGATCGCGGGGGATCGGAGTCTTCCAAATAGGCCGCGTCGCGGGTAAGCGAGGCAAGTTCAAACTCGCATGCAGCGGAGCGAATGTTTCCCCCGGAATCCGCTTCGCAAGAATCTCGGCGAAGGTTCCCTCTTGCCCGGCGAGCCGCCCTTTGGCATTCGGATAATTCTTGGAATACTCGGCGATTTCCGCGATCGCCCGCGATTTTTCCCCCGCCGCGAACGCGGCGAGGATCGCCTTGGCCCGGTACGCGGCGGTATCTCCGGCGGCTTGCGGATAGATGAAGTCGTGGGAATCGGGCGAAGGAAACAACATTCGCCAACTGCGCTCGGCCTCGGCGTATTCACCGCGTTCGAAGTGCAATTCGCCAAGTAAATCCAAGGCCTTTTCGGTCGGCCGCGCCACGAAGTAGCGTTCCCGCAGTTCGAGGAGCGGTTTCGGGTCTCGGTTCTTCGTACCCAGATCGAGCAGTTTCTTCGCGGGGGCTTCGAGGCGATCACGGTAGGTTTTCAACGCTTCGGCGGGCAGTGCTGCCAACGTGAGTTGCACCAATCGCGTTGCGGGTTGGAAATGGTTGTCCTTCACCAGCACGAGATCGTTGCCCGATTCATCCAGAATCTTTTGGAGTTGATCGATCGCATCGGGAATCTTGCCCTCGACGATTTTCTGCTGGGCCTCGGCGATTCGTTTGCGGGTTTGCGTGGCTTCGGTTTCCCCACGCAACCGGGCACCCCCCGGCGTTTGAGCCGAAGCGACAGAACAAATCATTAAATACAGTGGTAGATATTGTGCCATGAATGTCATTTTAACCGCAGAGGCGCAAAGACGCGGAGAAGAGCAAGATATTGATTGCGGTCAAATCAATCTTATTCTGAGATTGCCCATCGTTCCAGTCGAGCTTTGTGCCTGCGCCACACACACACCCTCGGGCACAAACATCGATTTGAATGTCGTGTATCCCGCCGGAGGATCCGGAATATTCGGCACATTGAGCTTGCACTTCGGCGAACGTATCGGCAAAATAGCAGCCCAAGCGTTTCGGTGAGCAGAGAAAAGGGGACAGAGCAGAGAAAAGGGGACAGGGTGCGTCGGCGTAAGCCGGGGGAAGGTTGCGGATGCAAGAGCCGCACGGGGTAAGGCTTAGCCAGCCGCCCCGACCTCGAGTGATGCGTGGCGTTTCGGTCTTTAGAGGCCACAAAAGCAGGTGTAAACGCCAAAATGTCACTGATTTCAGCCATTTAATGCGCGTTGGCCTTAGGGGCAACGCCACCTAAAGGAAATCGATGCTTCAGCACCAACATTGCCAGCCGGTCATTCTCGACGGCGATGACCGCCATCCACTGAAGCGGATCGAGTTCACCGAACGAGCTTTCACTGAAGGCT
Organism: Gemmatales bacterium; assembly: GCA_038211045.1. Taxonomy (GTDB): domain Bacteria; phylum Planctomycetota; class Planctomycetia; order Gemmatales; family Gemmataceae; genus JALHQU01. The sequence continues at coordinate 17,116 of JBBQWA010000021.1, read as the reverse complement.
GGCTGCAGAGGCTCCTGTTTGAGCGGCCATCGCTGATTCCAGTTAACGAGATTGAGCCGCTGTTCAGCCCACTGATCCCTCTCGCACGTGAGATACAGACGAACGTGGGGCCCGTCGATGTCGTCTACTTAAATCCGGACGGTTATCTCACCCTCGTAGAGACGAAATTGTGGCGAAACCCGGAGTCCCGCCGCCAAGTCGTTGCGCAAATCATGGACTATGCCGCGGCCATCTCGCGGTGGACTTACAAGGACCTGCAGGATGCGGTGAAGCGAGCCGGCGGGCCAGCAGATCTTGTCACTCTGATGGCTAATGCAGATGAGAATTTCGATGAGGCAAGATTCATCGACGCGGTCACTAAGAATCTATCGCGCGGGCGCATACTATTGCTGATCGTTGGGGATGGCATACAAGAAGGCGTCGAGCAACTCACGGACACGCTTTCCCGATCACCACAACTGGGATTCTCGATGGGCTTGGTGGAATTAGCGATATATCGATTTGACGATCCACCCAAAATGCTGGTCCTTCCGCGCTTGATAGCGCGCACGCGAGAGGTCGTGCGCGCAGTCGTCGAGGTGCGCGTGGTCGATGGAAAGCCTCAGGTGGAGGTGTCGCTTCCTGAAGCTACATCGAAGCCAGTTCAGCCGGGTCAACGAAGGCGGCTGACGGAGGATGTTCTGATCGAGCAGATTAGGACTGCCGTAGGACCAGACGTAGCGAGCCGGTTCGACATCTTGCTTTCGGGCTGCGAGCAACTTGGAATCCAGCCCGAAGGGAGGGATGCGAGCCTGTCTTTGTTCTGGTACGAGCCAACGACGGAGAGTCGTTTCACGTTCGGTTCCATCTACAATGACGGCCGCGTCCAATTCCAATTCGCCAAGGGCTATTATCGCAAAGCTGGCCTCGATCCGCAGATCGGGTACGAATACGTCCGCGCGGTCGCCGGTTTGGTCCCAGGCGCTGTGGTGAAGGACATCGGGAAGAAGTCGGCGGATTTCAAGCTTGCCGACATCACCGTCTCGGGTAGGCCGGTTAGATTGGGAGAACTTTTGGCCCGAACCGATGATTGGTTGTCGATCATCGAAGACTTCATGAAGCGCACCCAAGAAGCGGCGGAGTCTATGACAAGTGATCGTCCGATTGCGACCCGGCCTGCGACATAACCAACGCTGCAATGGACCTGCCCGGTCGAGCGCCATCTTTCATTCGCAAGCGTGGTCAGAGCAGGGGGAGCCATTGAACATCGATCCGTTTAGCCGCAAGAGGGCGCAACATGTCGGACTCTGATGCAGGGCTACAAAAATGGGTCTGTGAGGCCCTCGATCTTGGATTAGGCTGCTTCGAGGAGGGTGATCGCAGCCCATTCATCATTCTCATCGCTGATGGCGAGCGACAACTTATGAACCTGCAAAGTGCGGATGGCACGATGTCCGAGGCCCTATTGGAGAGTGGACGGGAACTGATCCGACAATCAGCGGAGTCCGGGCAATACTACGTTTTGGTATGGGATGGTTATCTAACCACGGGGGGCAAACGGCAGGACGCAGTGTTCGCGGAGGCTGGCGCGGCGGGTGATACGCTCGGGCGGGTCTTCGCCCAAAAGTACAAACAGGCCAAGTCCGGCAAGGTATCTCGGATAGGTAAGCCGGTTGTCGCGGCCGAGGTGTCGCATTTGTGGTGCGAGGAAAACGCATAAACCTCACGCTACGCGTGGGAAAACCTTGGTTTTGACGCTCTGCTTCGGTTTTCGTTCGTGGTGGGATTGCTGTGATCGTCGTCATGATGATGACGTGGAGGGGAGTAGGAAAAGGGGAGCGGGACAAGCACGTGCCTGTCCCGAATGGCACAGAGTATCGCCGTTTTCTGCTTCTTTTTCAGTCGTTTTCGCATTTTCATCCGTGACGTATTGAGTCGGTCGTACCCCTGGGACGGCGTTTCCCTCTGCAGCGCTGGGCACAACCATCTTGCTGCGTCTGCGAAGTAAATTCGCTCCACCGCCACCACATCAGGTTACGGGTTTTCTTTGCGCCTCGGCGCCTCTGCGGTTCAATTCTTTGAGTGCCAACATGCTCGGATATAATACCCCATTCCCCATCACGGATGCGAACGAACATGGCCGACCGCAGCAAATTCGCTCACTTGCACCTGCATACGCATTACAGCCTCTTGGACGGTTTCAACCGCATCCCCGAACTGGTGAAGCAGACCAAAGCCCTCGGCATGAACGCCTGCGCCATCACCGACCACGGCAACCTCTACGGGGCCATCGAGTTCTACTCCCAATGCAAAGAAGGTGGCATCAACCCGATATTGGGCTACGAAGCCTATCTCGCGCCCGGCTCGCGCTTCGATAAGAAATCGGCCAAAAGCTCGCACGATGCCCACACCCACCTCACGCTTTTGGCCCAGAATAGCAAGGGGTTCAAAAACCTCATCAAATTGGCCAGCATGGCCTCGCTGGAAGGGTTTTATTACCACCCGCGCATCGACCGCGAATGCCTGGAAGCCCACAGCGAAGGCTTGATCTGCCTCAGCGGTTGCCTCGGCGGCGAGTTCAATCAACTCATCTTGAAGGAGAAGTACGGCGACGCCACCAAGCTCGCTCAATGGTTCCACAAGGTATTCAAGAAGAATTTCTACATCGAACTCCAAAACAATGGCATCGGCTTGCAAGACATGTGTACGCCGGTGGCCGTGGACATCGCCAACAAGATCGGCGTGCCGCTGGTGGCCACGGCCGATGCCCATTACCTCTGCGCCACCGATGCCATCGCCCACGATGTGCTCTACTGCATCAGCACGGGGCGGGAACACGATCCGAAAAAGAAGTTGTACCCAGAAGAGAAGATGGCGAACCCGTATTACGTCCGCAGTCCGGCGGATATGTACGAACTCTTCCCCGGCCAAGAAGCCGCCGTGGCGATGAGCCAAGAAATCGCCGATGGAGTCGATATTCAAATCGATTTCAAAGCCCGGCACTTCCCGGTATTCCTACCGCCGAAGAAGCTCACGGCCGATCAGTACCTGCGCGAACTCTGCTTGAAAGGCGTGACGGAACGGTACGGCGACAACCCGAAGCCGGCAGTGATGGAGCGGCTCGATCACGAACTCGCCATCATCGCCAAGATGGGATATTCGAGTTACTTTCTGATCGTTTGGGACTTCGTTCGCTACGCTCTCGAACAGGGCATTCCGAGTACGGCCCGGGGGTCGGGTTGCGGGGCCATCGTCGCGTACGTGCTCAAATTGAGCCACGTTTGCCCGCTCGAATACGACTTGCTCTTCGAACGGTTCCTCGACCCTAGCCGAAGCGAACCGCCCGATATCGACATCGACTTCTGCCAAGATCGCCGGGAACAAGTCATCCAATACGTTAAGGACAAATACGGCCACAGTTCCGTGGCGCAGATCGGTACCTTCGGCACCCTCGGTTCCAAGGCGGCGCTCAAGGACGTCGGCCGGGTGATGAAGATTCCCCTCGACCGCGTCAACTTCATGTGCAAGCTCGTGCCGATGAAAGGGGCGATCTCGCTGGAATTGAAGGACGCCATGGAAGTGGCCGATTTCAAACGCGAGTACAACGCCGATAGCGTCACCCGGCAGTGGATCGACATCGCGATGAAGTTGGAAGGGATGAACCGCAACGTCGGCACCCACGCCGCCGGGGTGGTGATTTCCGATGGGCCGATCAGCGATTATGTTCCCGTGCAAAGGGCCAAACGCAAAGGCGACAAAGAGAGCGACGACAAGGACGCCAACGATGTGGTGGTGACCACGCAATGGGAAATGGGCATCCTCGAAAAAGTCGGCATGCTCAAGATGGACTTCCTCGGGCTTCGCAACCTCTCGGTGCTCGATTACGCCGTGAAGATGATCAAGAAGACCCGCGGCATCGACATCGACCCGATGACGATCCCCTTGGACGACCCCGAAACCTACAAGCTTTTGCAACGCGGTGACGGGAAAGGCGTATTCCAACTCGAAAGCGAAGGCATCCGCGAACTACTGAAATCGATGAAGCCGGACAACATCCGCGACCTCATCGCCGTGCTCGCGCTTTACCGCCCCGGCCCGCTTTCCGGCGGCATGGTCGATAGCTACGTCAACCGCAAACACGGCAAGGAAACGTGGACGTACCCGCACCCCGTACTCAAAGACATCTTGGACGAAACCTACGGCGTGATGGTGTACCAAGAACAGATCATGCGCATCCTCAACCGCCTCGGCGGCATCGAACTTTCCAAGAGTTACGCGTGTATCAAAGCGATCAGCAAGAAGGTCGAAGATAAGATCAACTCCACGCGGGCCGACTTCATTTCCGGGTGCGAGAAACAAGGGGTGGCGAAGGCCATCGCCGAGGACATCTTCGGCAAGATCGTCTTCTTCGCCGGGTACGGCTTCAACAAGAGCCACACTGCGGCGTACGCACAAATCGGCTACCAGACGGCGTTTTTGAAGACGCACTACACCGCCGAGTTCATGGCGGCGCTGCTCACTTCGGAAATCGAAGATAGTGCCAAACGGGATGTGATGGTCGATCACATCGCCGATGCCCGCAAGCTCGGCGCGGAAGTGCAATCGCCCAACGTGAACACCGGCGGCGTCGGTTTCGAGGTGATGAACGGCAAGATCGTCTTCGGCCTCACCGCGATCAAAGGCGTGGGGAAGGGCACGGTGGAAGAGATCGTTCGCGCCCGCGGCGAGGGTGGCCCGTTCCGCGATTTGTTCGAGTTCTGCGAGCGGGTCGATCTGAGAATCGTCAAATCGATGGCGATCGAAAAGTTGGTGAAGGCCGGGGCCTTCGATTGCTTCGGGGCGGGCAAACGCGCCGCGACGTTGCTGGCCAGTTCGCGGGCGGTAAGTGCCGCCGAGGATAAGGCGGTGGATAAACGGCGCGGGCAGAAGAACATTTTCGACATGATGGGAGGCGGCGACGAGGATTCGCCCATGCCGAAGGAACTCCGCAACGAACTCCCCGAAACCGAGGAGTGGAACGACCTCGACACGTTGAAGTACGAAAAGGAAGTGCTCGATTTCTACATTTCGAGCCACCCCTTGGCCCGATACGATGAGCAACTGCGGCGGTTCCGCACCCACGATGCGGCGAGCTTGTTGAAAGCCAAGGATCGCACGGAGGCCCGCATTGCCGGGATGATCGTGAACCTCGGCGTGAAGATGACGAAAACAGGCAAGCGCTTCGCACTCTACCGCGTAGAGGATTTCACCGGGCAAGTGAAGTGCGTGCTCTGGAGCGACGAATTCACACGGTTCCAAGAACATATGAAGAACGACGCCATCGCGTTGTTCGAAGGGGTGTTGGAATGGGGCGAACGCGCCGAACCCGATTTCATCGTGAAGAAGATATTGTCGGTCGAGGAGGCGAAGAAGGAGTACACCCGGGGTATGGTGTTGCGGATGAACTATCTGGCCGACGACGACGGCCGCCGGCAGTTCGAAGCGGTCGCCCGGGTGTTGAACAAAGCGAAGGGCAACTGCCCGGTGTACGTGACGGTGAAGGACAAAGCCGGCCTCGCGGCGCAGTTCAAATTGAATTCGGAATTCTTCGTGAACCCGGAGAACATCGGCGTCGAGGAATTGGAAATGATCCTCGGCCAAGGGGCCGTGCTGTTCACCGGGCGATAGCCGCTGGTTCAGGCAAAAGTGTCACCGTGGTACAATGACGTCGTTCAACGATGGAGAGTAAACATGAAGACCATCACTGTGAAAGCAACGGCGGACGCCGAAGGAACGTTACACGTCGACGTTCCAACCGGAATTTCTGCGGGGGAGTGCGAGATCGTGATCCGCGTCAACGATCCCAAGGTTCCCTCGGATTGGTTACCGGGGTTTTGGGATACGCTTCATGAGATCGCGGCCCAGAGGAAGGAACCCTTGGTTCGTTTGCCGCAAGGCGAATGCGACGAGAGGACACCGCTCCGATGAAGTACTTGTTGGACACGAACGCCTGGATCGAAGTCATCAACGATCCTGCGGGAATCGTTGCTTCTCGTATGTCAACCAAACACGTTTTGGAAATTGCCTACAACTCGATTTCAAACGGCGAACTGTTCACCGGTGCGTTCAAGAGCCCGCATTCCGCGTTGGAAATTCTCGCCATCGAGCAAGTCGTCAAGCAATTTCAAAGCTTTGCCTTCGACGACCCGTGTGCGGAGGAGTACGCCGAAATCCGCTCGCATCTTGAAAAGATCGGTCAACGAATCGGCCCACACGACATGCAGATCGCGGGCATAGCCAGGCATCACAACCTGATTGTCGTTACGCACAACACTCGGGAGTTTTCCCGCGTGCCGGGCTTGGCTATCGAGGATTGGCAGGTGCCATGACTTGTGAGCGCTTCACCGGTGCAGTGAGCCGATCCAAGCCGAAGAAATTCTGAACGCCCAATCCGAGGATCATGAGGATGGAGCGGATGGCTTCCTTGCTATTCACCTTCGATTTGCCGTAGCGGCGGTTCTCGAAGATGATCGGGGTTTCGCCTAGGCGGGCACCGGTGCGATGGATACGGAACAGCACTTCTTGCTGGAAGGAATAGCCGCGGGATTTGGTTTCTTCCAGCTTCGCCCGTTTCAAATTGCTCACGCGAAAGCAGCGGTAGGCGCCGCTGGCGTCTTGCACCGGCATGCGGAACAGGATGCGTACCATGGAATTCACCGTCCGGCTGATCACGAGGCGGATCTTCGGCCAATTCTCGGTGCCGCCCCCCTTCACGTAGCGCGAGCCGATCATCACATCGTGGTCCGCCATGCCGGCCATCATCGCCGGGAGGAACCGTGGCGGGTGGCTAAAATCGGCATCCATGTTTTGGAGGAACTCGTAATCCTGGGCGATGGCGTAGTTCATCGCGGCCAGCGTAGCGGTACCCAAGCCGAGCTTACCGGGGCGGTGATACGGCTTGATCCGCGAATCCTTGGCCGCGAGTTCGTCCACGAGTTTGCCGGTGCCGTCGGGCGAATTGTCGTCCACCACCAGCACATCGGCGTGGGGTAAGTAACGGTGGATTTCTTCGATCAAGTTGGCGATGTTTTCGCGTTCGTTGTAAGTGGCGATCGAAACGAGCAATTTCGGTTGGGTTTCGGCGGGCATCTTGGGTTCGGGGAGGCGGGGTGGAGTGGGGGCGGCCATCTGCAATTTCGGCATCGGCGGCGGAGTGATTCTCAGGGTCGGGGCTTCGAGCTGGGCAATCACAATCGTTCTCCGGGGCTGTTCCATATCATACGAATATCCGATGCGGGGCATTCATTCTGCCGTTTCCCCGTTTCCACTTCGCAGGAGCGTCGCGCGGAACCGCTATGTCCACCACGATCCCTTTCTCTTGCCCAAATTGCGATGGGACATTGGTCGTTCCCGTCGCTGCCGCGGGCAAGAGAGTCAAATGCAAGCACTGCCAAGCGATTATCGTAGTGCCTTCCGTAGCCCCGGCCAAACCGGTCGCTAAGCCCGTGGCCAAAGCCGTGCCCGTTGTTCCGCCACCTCCCCCTCCACCGGCGGCGGATGCCAACGCCCCGCTGAAATTCAAGGATGACGACGAAGAGGACGACAACCCGAACCCGTACGGAGTGGTAACGGAATCCGACGTGCCACGCTGCCCGCACTGCGCCACGGAACTCGATCCGCCCGATACGAAAGTCTGCTTGAACTGCGGGTACGATATGCAGACCCGCCAGCGGCACAAATCGAAGAAGGTGTATGAAACCACCACCCAAGACGTCATGTCCTATCAGTCGCCGGCGTACATCTGGATCGTAGTTCTCATCGCTTTGATCGTGATCGATGTGCTCTTTTGGATGAATATGGAAAGTTGGATGGTCGGCGGCTTCCTCGACCGCGAAGAACCGAACCCCGCCACGCAACGCCCGCAATTCCTCGTCGGCCCCAACTGTTTCAACGTGTTCTACAGCGTTTTCCTGATGTTCATGATGTGGTTCGGCCTCCGCGTGATCATTAAGAAGCTCATCATTCAACCGAAGCCTACCGAAATCGAGAAGGTGAAGGGAGACGATGACGAGGACGAGGACGAGGACGAGGACGAAGAGGATGGTGACGACGAGGAGGAAGAGGAAGATGACGAAGAGGAAGATGACGAAGAGGAAGACGAACGACCGAAGAAGAAAAAGCGGTAATACCTAATCCCCATCGCGTTCGAGCGGTTCCTCGAACCGCTGATAGATCGGCAAATATCGGTATTCCACCGTCAGGGCGAGTACCGCCATCGCGGTGGCGTACGCTTGACCGTAATTGGAATCGCCGATGGGGCGATCGCCCCAAGCCCCGTCGATATTCGGGGCGTTTTCCCGCAACAGCAACTCGTGCAGCTTCGGGCGGAACCCCTTCCAAAATTCGTCGCCGACTTGGAACATCGCTTGAGCGACGTAGTACACGCCATAATAGAAATGCGGTTGCGAGACGGTGAGCGGATGCCCGATCAGGTACGCCGCCGCTTTCACGGCCTCCGGAGATCGGTGCGAATCCTTGCCGCCGAGTTCGAGGCAAAGGATGCCGACGCCGGTGCAGGGTTCCGTGACCCGGCCGTAGGCGGTGTAGGTGAAGCCGCCCGATTTGGGATCGTGGCACCGTTTGACGTAAGCGAGCGCGGCTTCGATCCGTTCGCCGGGAACATCGCACCCGACGTTCTTCGCCGCCCGGAGCGCGAGGAATTGCCAACCGGTCACGCTCATATCGGCATCGGTGCCGCCGAGGCCGTAGCGCCAACCGCCGCGATCGTTGCTGGTATTTTTGCGTTGGGCTTCGAGGATGATTTTCACGGCGCTTTGCAACCGCCCGCGCAACTCCCCGGCACCGCGGCCATCGGTCATGCCCACAACTTCCGCGAGCATGAGGGTGCAGATGCCGTGGTAGTACATCTCGACGCCGCCGAAGTTTTTGGCCGCGAATAAGCCGTTGTTCAATTGTTTTTGCGCGACGAATTGGATTCCGCGTTCGATGCGTTCGCCGTACAACCCTTCGCCGGGAACGTGGCCCGCGGAGAGGAAGGCCATCACAGCCAGCGAAGTGATCGCCGGATCGCCTTCCGGGTTGCCTCTGGCTCGGCCGCCGAATTGAATCCCCGATGGCCAACTTCCGTCCTTCGCCTGCGTTCGAGCCAGATACGCCAATCCGCGATCCACGGAATCTTCGACCGAGTCCCGCACCGGCGCGACGGCAGCCGGCTTGGGTTGTGCCTTCGCGGGATCGCCGGGTAACACCGCGAACATGGCGGTGCAGCAACAGAGGAATGCGAGCCTGCGCAGCATGTTTATTTTCGCTCGGCGAGTTGTTCGAAGTAGAGTTTGATGATTCGGGCGTAATCCTCGCCGTACTTCGCTTTCAATTCTTGGGTGATCTGGGCTTTCACTTCGCCGGGGAGATCGCCCCAACGTTTGCCGAGGTTATCGGCGAGGGCGCTAGGGCGAACGTCGGAAGAGGCTGGGCCCATTGGGTCGGGGCCGTCTTGCTGAGGGCCGTTGGCGGCTTCCGCCGGGCCGCTCGGTTTTCCCGGTGCGAGTTGTTCGGATGCCTGCTTCAGCTTTTTCGCGGCATTCGCCATTTGATCCGTAGCGGGCTTGCCCGATTGCAATTGTTTGAGGGCATCGTTCATCGCGTTTTCCGCATCGCGGGTGTCGCGAGCGGCTTTCGCAATTCCTTCGGACGCACCCCCGGATGGTTCCCCCTCGCCGGGGACGGCCACGGCATCCACGGCTTGTTTGAGCGAATCGAGTGCCTGGCGGCGATTCGCCGCGGCTTCGGCCGGTTTCCCTTTAGCCTGATTCTGAGCCGCTTGTTCGATCTTTTCGACCGCTTGTTTCGCTGCATCGCTAGCTTTTTGAAGCTCGACACTCTTGTTCGAGGGTTTACCCATCCGCTCGGCGAGTTGCTTGCCTCCCTGGGCGAGTTCGCGATGATTCTTCTCCACGTTGGAACGTTCCACATTCGCTTCGGCTTTCGAACCACCGGCGACGGTGCGGGAAAGTTGTTCCCGGAGTTCACGCTGCTGTTTGGCCAGCTCGCTGGCTCGTTTCGCATCGGCTTCGTTGGGGAGAACGTTCGCTGGGTCGGGGGGAATCTTCGGCGGTGCCGGGTTCCGAGTGGGGTTACCCAGTTTCTCGGCCAAGCGATCCAAGGCATCCCGTGCGGATTCGTTTTTCTTCCGCAGTTCATCGACGTCCGACATAGGCTTCTGCAACTCGGCCTCCGCGTTGCGAACAGCCTCGCGGGCTTCGTTGAGTGCGCCCTCGGCTTCCGGGGCCACGAGTTGGCTCAACTGCTTTTGAATCTCACGTTGATCGCGTTGCAAACGTTGGAGTTCGTCCACTGCTGGTTTGCGTTCTAACTTCTCGCTGAGTTCCCTTTGCAATCGGGCCAGTTCACCCGCAGTGCGGTCGGGTGTCGGTTTGCCTTCGATAGCATCGCGGAGGCGATCGAGTTGGCGTTTCGTTTCCCGTTGCGAATTGGGAATGTCGTCTGCGGAACCGGAAGCGAGATCGTCCGCTGCCTTCTTGGCTTGGGTGGCGGTGCGATCCCGGCGGAGCTCTTCGCCAGGCGCATCGAGTTGCTCGAGCTTTTTGCCGAGTGCTTCTTGCCGTGCGGCGAGGTCTTTCCGCTTCTTCGATAGTTCGTCCGGCTTGGTCTTTGCGGTCTCGCGAAGCGCTTCGTCGGCTTCGCGGGAAATGGCATCGTGTTCCCGGCGGAGCTTTTCGAGTTCGCCCGCGGCGGCTTTGTTCCTTTGCGAGTTTCCGGGCGTTCGCTTGCTCAAACGATCCAACGCTTCCGCAGACTTGTCGAGCGATCCGCCGCTCGCTGCGGGGTCGTCGGTGAGGTTCTTCGCCGCCTCTGCCGCGCGTTCTACCGATTCCCTGCGGAGTTTCTGCAATTCTTCGGTCGCGGGCAGTGGTAACTGCGCAATCGATTTGCCGAGGGATTCTTGCTCGGCTTTGAGCTTCTTGCGGAGTTCGTCCGGCACCCCCTCGGGGTGGGCCTTCGCGGCTTCGTCCCAACGCCGGCGGATGTCCCGCTGCCAGCGTTCGAGTTGGGCCGCGGCTTTGCTCCCATCGGTACGTTCGTTCGCACCGCGATTCAACGATTCCGCCAATCGGTCGAGTTCGCGGGCGGCTTTCTCCTGTTCCGTGAGGGCTTCCGTGGTCTTTTGCTGATCGATGAAATCGCGGGCATTCTCGGATGGCAGTTTCTCTAATGATGGCGCGTTCGATAGCCGGGTGGCCGCTTCCGTTTTTTTTGCCAACTCGGCGATGCGTTCGGTCAGTTCTTTTTGCTTCGTAGCGACGGCTTCGAGTCGCTTCTTCCCGTCGGTTTCTTCGAGATCGCGGGCGCGGGCATCCAGCCTTTCGAGGGCATCGTGAAGATCGCGGAGGTTCTTGGCGAACTCCCGGCGTTCTTTCCGTTCGGAACCGCCGTTGGCATCCCGAAGGAATTCGCTTTCGGAAACCGCCTTCTCCAAACGATCTTTCAAATCTTGCTGCTTCGCCGCATCGGCGGCCGGGTTCTCTGCGAGCCGCTTTTGCTCCTCGGCGAGTTGGGCGAGCTTGCCGCGATCGCGCCGCAGTTCCCCGGTTCCCCGATTGAGTTTCAGAAGGTGATCGAGCTTGGCGACGGCGGCGTCGAGTTCCTTTTGGGCTTCGATGGCGGCCGCATCGCGGGCGGCGGGTTGAATCTCTTGGCCCGTTTTCCTCAGCAATTCCTCGGCTCGGTGAAGTTCCCGCTCTGCGATGTCCTTGGCTGTTTCGGCGATGACGCGGAGATCGGGAACGACGTCGATCGCCCGTGCCAGTTCGAGCAATGCCTCCGAACTCTGCCGGGCACGATCCCGGTTGTTGCTCAGCCGCACCGATTGATCGGCCGCCAGTTTCGCCCGCCCGAGCATTTCCGGCCGCAAGTTGGTGAGATCGTCCGCGGCTTCCTTCACCGCAGCGCGAATCGCCGCGAGCCGCTCCTGCAACGCCGCGTGTTGCCCCTGAATTTCCTGTTCCATCAGCGATTTCGCGGCGTTGCTGATCTGCAGCGTCGCCCAGCCCTTTTCCGGGTAGGTGATCTCTTGCGGTACGAGGTTGCCCGCCGGCACGTTGCGATTATCCGAGATTCGCAATCGGAATACTACGCGATCGCCTTCACGGAAGCGGTTCGCGAGTGCGAAATTCAAACGCCCCTCGGCCCTTGGAGTTCCTAGGCCTGCGATGGGCAAGGGTTCAGTGAATGGCAATTGCGAACCGATCGTTTCCAATCGGCCGTATTCGATCACCGCCGAGGCCACGGCGATATCGTCGCGCACGGCCACTTCAAAGGCGATCGGTTCGCCGGGGCGGATTTCCTTCGCCATGGCCGGGAACCCGGCCAATTTCTCGAACTGCGGCGGAACGTCCCTCACCGCTCGAACCGCGAGAGGAATCTCGGTGCGAATACTCTTTTCACCTTCCAACACCCATGTGAGTACGCCATCGATGCGGATCGAAAAATCCGCCGAGGCACCGGTGCGTTCCGGATTCAACGCGACAGCAATCGATTCGGCGGGTCGGTTCACCGCCAGCCCGTTGGGCCGCCATTCGAGTGCCGCACTGCGAACCGGTTGTTGGAACTTGAGATCGAACTGTACCGTGCTGAACTGGAACGCTTCCAACTCGCCGAGGCCGTCCCGTTGAATCGCTGGAACGTTCTTGCCGGCGTAATCCGGTGGGCGGATTCGCATCGTGGTGCCCGGGGCGATTTGAATCGGATCTACCGCCGAGACGCGGTGCCATTCACTCCGCAGAGAACCGATGGCGATGCTGTACTCGAAATCGCCGTTCACAATCGGTTTGGTGAAAGTGAAACTGGCTTTGTCGTCGCCGCGCATCGGATAGGTTTTTTCGATGCCCTTTTCCCGCAGTACCACGGATGCGTTGGCGGGAATCGCTTCCCCCGGCTTCAAACGTTCGGCGTAACCCGCGAGCGTGACCGATTCTCCCCGCTTCACACTCGGCTCGCCGGAAGACACCACGACTCGGAACGCGACTTCCACCGGTGCGGTGTGCCACGGTTGAACCAATCGCCGAACGCGATCCCCACTGCCGGGGAGGAACAACAACGGTGCCACAGCGAGCAACAATGCGAATGCAGAAGTGATTGCCAATCGGAGGGTGTAGGTGCGCGGTGCGGCGGTGAGGAAATTCAAACGGGCGGTTCGGCGTTCGGTATCGCGGGCCAACATCGCCATCATCACGCGGGAACCGTTCGCGGGGTCGGCGTTTTCGTTCAGTTCCACCAACGTCTGCAACCGCTCGGCGAGGCTCGGATAATTCGCTTCCACCGCCTGAGCGAGGACCTCGCTGGGGATGCGACCGTACACCCGCCGCGCGACGAACCACCACGCCGCCGCGATTGCAAACGCGATCCAAGCCGTGAAAATAATCGTGCGAGTGCGTGTGGAAAGATCGAAGAGGGCATCGGCCCCGAGGGCGAGAAGCAATGCGGAAAGCAGCGTCAGCGCGAGCCAGCATGTGCCGCGGAGAACCCGCATGCGGCGGATGCCCGCCGCGAGTTCGCGCAACTTGCGTTCGACGCTTTCGGGCAATGAGAGAACCGCCATGCCATGCCCCAACCGGAACCGGTTTCCTATTGGTTAGGATACGCGATGCACGCCGGGGTTGTTAGCTCGAATGCCGCGGGAATGGAGTGGAATGCGAACTCGTTACATTCGGGAATGGACAGGCACGCGCCCACCCAATGCACTCGGCTCGGATTATTTGAATCCTTCCCAGTTGTGAACTTTCTTCAGAATGACTTGCTCGAAAGCATAATCGCGGTGCGGGGCTGGCCCGGCGGGAATCCAAGAATCGCCTGGGGTGCGTTTGGCGGTGGCGCCCAACAGATCGCCGCGGCGATCCGCCGACGCGGCATCACGGAACGCGGGGCTGGAACGCGAACCGAGGGGCGTCGGCAAATCTTCCAATTCGTTGTACACTTCGACGTACACTTTGTACCCGCCTTGTTCCCCGGCCCATATCCGCACCACGGCGTATTGACGCATGCTTTGCAGTGTGGCCAAGGTTCGCTCCCGTGCATCCGGAGTGCTGGGCTTCCACGGTTGTTCCCACCCCGGAGCCACGCGCGGATAGGTTTCGATCACCCCCGAGTAGCGGGAGGCGGGCTTCACCACGAAGTAATCGTCCAAGGCATCGAGTACGCGATCATACACTTCGGCGTAACCGTCGGGCGTCGGTTGCCCCGGCGCCAGCGCCAAGGAACTTTCACCGCCCAATTGGCTCGGCTGCACTTGAAACGGATTATCCAACGGCGGCGTGGTGGCACACCCGGCCAAGCCGATCGATCCGGCCGCGAACAGGCCCCTCGCCCGAATTTTCCAACGCATACACCACCCCCCAGCGTTCCCCTATTCTGGGGGATATGCCACGGAGAGGCTCGCGCGTCAATCCGAAGTCGATTCTCGGATTACCTATTTCGACACGCCGGGCATTCCAGTACAATTTTCCGGTAGCACGAGCGTTCACCGGGGTGCCCCAATGCGTATGATTCGACCGATCCTTTCCCTCCCATTGTTGTGCCTCTGTTCGGCCGTACCTTTGGTCGCCGATGAGAAGCCGGTGGCCCGTCCGGTCGTGGCGGTGAATCGCTTTCAGGTGCCTGGCGCGGCGGCCGATCCAAAGCTCGCCAACGCCCCCGACCAAGCCACGCTCGATAAGAAATCCCTCGAATCGGTGGGGTTGAAGGCCGACGATACCGCGGGCATTCTGAAATACTTGAAAGAACGCACGCTCAACGATGTGGATTTGGGCAAGATTCAAGCCATCATCCAACGCTTCGGCAACGAAGATTTTGAAGAGCGGGTGAAAGCCTCCGAAGAAATCGAACTGGTCGGCCCACCGGCGATCGCGCCGCTCCGTTTGGCGGCGAAGAACGATGCGAATCCCCCGGAAGTGATCTTAAGATCTCAACTCGCCCTGCGGCGGATGGAAAAAGTTTCGCATACCGATGTTGCCGTGGCGGCGATCCGCGCGCTGGCCGGGGTGAAAAACCCCGAGATCGTACCGGTTCTGTTGGGTTTCTTGCCCCTCGCCGATTCGCCCCAAGTGATCGATCAAATTCAGGCCACATTGATTGCGAATGCGGAAGTCGATGGCAAGCCAGCCCCGGCGTTGTTCGTGGCATTGAAGGATGCCAATCCGATTCGCCGCACCGCGGCCGCCGTAGCGCTCGTCGAAGGGCCGAAGTTCACTCCGGAAGTTCGGGCGAAGGCAATCACCCCCGTCATCTTGGATCTGTTGAAGACCGAGAAAGATGCGAACTTCCGGTTTGCCGTGGTGCGATCCTTCCTGCTCGCGGGCACGGAAAAGAAGGGGGTGCAAATGCTCATCGAAATGCTCCCCGATCTCAACCGCAGCCAGATTTGGCAAGCCGAGGATTTCCTCGTGCAAATCGCCGGGAACGACGCCCCGAAAGAGCGCTGCCTGAAAACCCGCGATTCACAAGTGAAGGCCTCGAAAGCGTGGGCCGATTGGTGGGCCAAAGCGGAGCCGACCGCGAAGTTCGAACCGGGGAGCATCAAGCCCCGCATCCAAGGCAAGTTCTACCTCGTGACCCTCAATTATCAGTTCGGACAGAACGGTATGATTGCGGAGTACGGATCCGATGAAAAAGAACGCTGGAAACTCTCCGGCATCGGCATACCGATGGATGTGGTCATCACGCCCGGTGAACGCATCATCGTGGCCGATAACAACCAAAACGCCATCGTCGAACGGGACATGCAAGGAAAAGTGCTTTCCACCAAAAAGTTCGAAATTGACAACCCCGCCGGCAACGGCAAAATCGCCTCCCAACCCAAAGGGTTGCAACTCTTGGACGACGGCGGCATGCTCATCTTCGGCGGAAATTGCTTGGCCGTGTACGACAAAGCCGGCAAGGAAACGGCCAAATTTTTGAGGTCCAACCCGGCAAGCGGTAACAACGATATCTGCGCCGCATGTAAGCTCAAGAACGGAGAAATCGTCGTCAGCGTGCTGAACAATGGCCCCAACGGCCAAAACCCGCAACTGATCTTCCTCGACGAAAAGGGCAAGGAAATCAAGGATCGCACTATTAAAACCGGGCAGGGGAACAACTACATGGGTTCCATCACCGAGTTGGAACCGGGCAAAATCCTCCTCACCGAAGTGAACCAACTCGTGGAATACGATTTGAAAACCGGCAAAGCGGGTTGGAAGAAGCAACTCAATCAGCCCCGTTCGGTGCAACGCCTGCCCAACGGCAACACGCTGTTCGTCGATTTCAACCAGTATCCCCCGCGCATCGTGGAACAAACCGCCGCGGGTGACGAGGCTTGGTCGTTCAGTGTCAAGGATCAAAACATTCAGGTAATGAAAGCGTTCCTGCGGTGAAACAAGGCGCCTTTGAGTATCGCTGAGCGGCGCGGCGTTCATTCTACTGTCTAGCCTACTCCGCTTTGACGTGGCCTCAACGGTGGCAAGAGTTCCGCACCTGCGTCAACGCCGGCGCTGCGTTTTTTCCCCCGACGCGTTTCAAGAACGAGGAACCACACCGCCAAGAGCGAGAGCGTCTGGTGGTGGTACCACCCCTCCCAACGACGTCGCCCGTTTCTTGCGAACCAACGCCCCCTCGAAACTTTCGAGGACGGAGGCTTGTCTCACGTTTTCGACCGTCCGCGTGTGGCAACCAACCGCCTCGCTGATCTTGGCATCACTACGTGAGCCGCACGATATGCTTCTTGTTCATGGGAACCTCCTTGTAGACCAAGAAGCACCCAGATATCGATGGCCTTGGCAACCCGAACATTTAGTATCGACGGGGCAGCGGCTGAACGCCGGGCGAGAAACAGGAGAAATCGCTTGCGTGACGCGCCCGCAGACCGCTATATTGCACATCGAGAAAGCTGCTCCGCGATTGAATCCCCATAGGGACTTGGGGCGCGGTTCAGTTCAACCCAAGTCTATCCGTCATGCTCCGCCGGCCAGGGCACCGGCTTGGGATCGTGCGTCCTTGAGCGGAGCTTGACGGATAGACTTCTCTACGTTGCGGCGGAGGGCGTGCCGCGTGGGGATCCGCGAGACGACCACGGAACTCGACCTCT